>JAGDMY010000149.1 GCA_017860765.1 Chloroflexota bacterium
AATCTGCCCACTTCAATTATCTCGGCAGTTTTGCCTCCAATCTGATAGCGGCGTAAAATAGCCCTTATTCTGGCGATTAACTCTCGAGGATTGAAGGGCTTGGTCAGGTAATCATCGGCCCCCATTTCCAGGCCCACTATTTTATCGATGTCCTCCTTGCGCGCGGTCAGCATTAATATCGGGAGGCTGCTTTTGCTCCTTATTTGACGGCACACTTCGAAGCCGTCCATATCTGGCAGCATGAGATCCAGAATCACCAGGTCGGGACTGAAGGAAGGTATCTTTGCCAGGGCTTCACTTCCACTGGCTGCTGTCTCTACCTGGTATCCTTCGCGGGAGAGGTAGAGCTTTTCCAGCTCCAGAATATTTAGCTCATCGTCAACAGCCATAATCTTGGGCATCTGTTATCCATATCTCTTTTCAGTTCAGTACCCTCATTATACAGGAAAGGCTCGATGCAGGCGTAGACCGCCCGGGATTGTCCACGCCTGCACATAAAGAAAATGGTTTCCTATTTATTGCGGGTATCGGTCGGGGTTGGTCCAGAAGTTGGCTCAGCGATAGCAATGATGGCATACCCCGGCAGGCTGCCTTTCTTGGCTGTGATAAGAAGATATCCACCGGCATCGGCGAAGATATGATCGACTTGCCCGCCCTCGTTGGTATATCCCAGGAGAGTGGCGTGCTCGTTGAGTACAGATTCCCAATCGGCCTCCCAGAGATGCCCCTTATTGGCTTCCCTGACTGCCTGCAGCCTATCTTTGAGATTTTGCAGGTTGGCGCGGGTGACAGCCCAGACGCCGGCTTTTTCCACCGGATCAGCGGTCCCTCTTTGAAACACGGCGATGGTCACACTCTCGCCCGGGGCGGCTTTGCGTGGAGCGTTAATTGCCAGAAGTTCTCTAACCGCCAGTCCCGAGAAATCCGGGAAATAACCCGCCTTGAAGGCCACGAGGACCAGGTTGCCACTGGCGTTGAAGGTATGGCTTAACTTGCCATTCTCGTCAGTCCTCCCCAAAAAAGTGCCAGTGACCTCCAATAAAGCCTGGTAGTCCCCCTCAGTCACATTAGCCAGGCCTTTTTCTCTCAGGGATCGGGCATCCTGCTTCAAGGACTCGATTTTATCCTGGGCGACTGCCCAGACAGAGGCTTTGGGTACCGGCTCCTGGTTATATCTCAGGAAAATACCAAGAGACATTTCTTGGTTGACCAAGGCTGCGCGGGGGGCCACGATGGCCAGTCCCCCCTTCAATCTCCACCCGGCGGCAGGGTCGGTCGCCCTTTCTCCCTGCGCTGCGACCGCTAAAGGGGTGATTGTCATCACCAGTAACGCTGCCAGACTGGCTACGATAATTTGCCATTTTTTCATTTTATTTTACCTCCTTCCTTATTACCGGGACTGGTTAATCATCTTAGCGGAGCTCCTGGAAGTATTCTGTTTCTCCAATCCTCGATCTATTTCAACTATAAAGCAGGATTGTTATCCCCGTTTAACCGCTTTGTAAAATCTGTGTAAAATATTCGCCCTTAAGTCTCTGTGAGTGGGCATAAAGGATAGTAAACCCGACAGCTGTCAGGGGAAAAAGGGATGGGCATATCTATGGATTTTGTAGGCTATCAATTGTACAATTAGGGGGAATGAGGACGGGAGGAGTTTTCAATTTGAGCCGGATATTAGGGGAAAGGAGCGAAAACATGTCCTATTTGCTGAAGTTATTCCAGGATGAAATGGCGCCTAAATCAGAAGTTGTCCCGGGGCTGGAAGCGCAGCATACGATCTTTTATGTGTACCGGGGCTGGGCCTTAATCAACGGTAAGACTGTAGAAGCAGATACCGCAGCTTACGCAGGAGATTTTGCCACTATCAAGGCCGGCCCTGAAGGCGCTACCCTATGGAGATGGGAACTGGTGCCGGAGAATAACCCCATCCACTTGCTTTCCGGGAAGGGTGTCAGCTCGGTGTTGCGCCTGTCCCGCAAAGTGAAGATGTTTGAGCTCGTCCCTACCTCCAAATGGCTCTTCCGCCTGGACTGCATAGTAAATAACGAAGGGTCTACGGGCCTGCATTCTCATCCCGGATCAGGCATTCGCTGCATGCTTGAAGGACAATTACGCGTCCGTTCGGAAAAGGGCGAATCTTCCGACAACAGCGAACCGGGCGATTGCTGGTATGAAGAAGGGGCGTACCCGCTGGTATCCACCTCCGATCCGGGCAATAAAGCCACTTTCCTGCGGGGGATGATCCTGCCTCCGGACTATGACAAATATCCCGATACCGCCATATGGATTGAAGGTAAAAAGAGCTGCAAGAGTGACTGGAGAAGCTATTTCCAAAAGGTCATTTCGTTGCGATAAATTTGTTTCAAAAAGCCCGCTCATACCCCGGGAATAGTATTCCAGAAGGATCTGAAAATGACGCCTATAAGCGGAACGCAAGCCCTTATCAGTGTACTGCAGGAGGAGGGAGTAGAATATATCTTCGGCATACCCGGGGCTACTGAAGTCCAGTTGATGGACGCCCTGGAAGACCATCCTGAGATAAATTACCTTCTGGCTCTGCATGAGGCGGTCTCTGCCGGTATGGCCGAAGGTTACTCACGGACTTCAGGCAAGGTGGGTTTCTTGAACCTGCATACGGGGCCCGGACTGGCAGCCGCAACTCCTCTGTTGTCTAATGCCTTTTACGGCGGGGTGCCTCTGGTGATTACCGCCGGACAGCAGGATACCCGCCTGTTAGCCCAGGAACCGGCCCTGAGCGATAACCTGGTGAGAATTGCCGGGCCCTTCACCAAATGGGCCACTGAAATTCTGCATGCCTCGGACGTCCCTCTGGTCATGCGCCGCGCTTTCAAAGTGGCTGCCCATCCCCCCGCCGGACCGGTATTCGTCTCCTTGCCGCAGGACGTCTTAACGGGGACAGCAGATTATGAGTATGTTAAAGGCGCTCCATCTTTTAGCAAATTAAGACCTGACCCCGGGTCTATCAGGGTGGCAGCGGACTTGCTTCGCAAGGCCACGAACCCGGTGATGATTGTGGAAGATGGAGTAACCAAAAATAATGCCCTTCGGGAAGTGATAGAGCTGGCCCAGCTAATCGGGGCCAGGGTGTACCAGCCCTGGATGGCTGATGTCAACTTTCCCACCCAGCATCCGCTGTATGCCGGGGATATAAATATCAACGATATAAAAACCCGGGAGTTATTGTCTACAGTAGATGTGCTGGTAGTGATCGGGGCTGCCTTTTTTGCTCAAGCAGTATGCCTGCCCCTGCCTTTAGTGCCACCCTGTACCAAAATTATTCAGATAGATAATAATCCGTGGCAAATAGCCAAAAACTTCCCGGTGGTCAGCGGCATCGAGGGCGATATCAGGGTGTCGACCGGCGAGCTGATTGGAGCGCTTAAAAAGAGTTCATCTCCTGAAGCTAAAGCTAACGCCAAAACCAGGGCGGGGTTGATTTCCCGGGAGACCCGGAAGATGCGGCAGGCCCTCGCCGAAAAAGCCCAAAAGGAGAAGAATAATTGTCCCATTGCGGTAACCCGCTTGATGGCGGAAATAAGGGATGCTCTTCTGCCGGGCACTCTGATAGTGGATGATTGCTGGTCCTGCTCAGCGGTCCTGCGTCAGACTCTGGACCTGAAAGAGCCCCTGAGCTACCAGCGTTCCCGCGGTGGTGGCAGCATCGGCTACGGGTTGCCGGGAGCGCTAGGCGTCAAGTTGGCCGCTCCCGATAGGCCGGTCCTGGGTGTGGTAGGCGACGGCAGCGCAATGTGGTCTATCCAGAGTTTGTGGACGGCTGCCCGCTACAATATCCCGGTAACGTATGTTATTTGTGCTAACTCCATCTATCGTCAGGTGAGACGGATGAAGCACATTATTATGGGCCAAAAAACCCGGGCAAAATACCTGGGCACGGACTTGAGCCATCCCCGGAACGACTTTACCAGGCTGGCGGAAGGGATGGGTGTCAGCGCTCAGAGAGTAGACAAGCCGCAACAATTAAGCGAGGCCTTGACCTCTGGCCTGGCTTCCAACAAGCCTAACCTCATAGAAGTGATCCTGGAAAGTACACTCTAGATTTTATTCCGGATTATCCCTGGCGATGCACGGCCTACCCTGAAGAAAGCGCAGCTACTTATCGAGCGACTTATAAAAATCATGCTTGCCATGGGCGGCATCTCTCACGCCCTGGTCTCTTCTTTCCTTGAAAAAGTTGTACTCGTCGGGTTCAAACGTGATATTGGTCTGCATGGTGTGATTGAGATAGGCATGGGTCAGGCCCCGGGTGATACCCATAATGTCATAGATCAGATGCCGCGAAACTTTGCCCAGGGCGATGCCGTCACGCGGATATTTGGCAATACCCTGGGCCAGTTCATCAACTTCGGCCTCGAGCTTATCGGCTGGAACAGCCCGGTTAACCATACCTGCCTGAACGGCCTCTTTGCCGCTGATCATTTTCCCGGTGATGCAAAGTTCCATGGCCCGGGTGAACCCGCAGCGTAATATCATCATGGGCGAGATGGTGGCGCCTGCCAGCCCCAGCCTTTCCTCAACGTGTCCCAGTTTGCAGTCTTCGGACGCTATCAGCAAATCGCAGTGCATAAACAGGTTC
>JAGDMY010000150.1 GCA_017860765.1 Chloroflexota bacterium
TGGCCTCACAATGCCTACCGCCACAGTATTATCCACTACCAGAGGTATGCCAGCCTCATGGGCGATTTTGGCCAGGGCTTCGAAATCCGGCACGTCCAGCTTGGGATTGCCAATAGTCTCGGCATAGATAGCACGGGTGCGACCATCAATGGCTTGCTTAAAGGCCTCCAGATTTTGGGAATCGACGAAGCTCACCGTTCGGCTGAGCTTGGGAAAAGTGTAATGGAAAAGCTCATAAGTCCCCCCGTAGAGGTTGTTAGCCGAGACAATATTGTCCCCGGGCCTGGTGATATTCAACAGGGCAAAAGTGATAGCAGATTGGCCGGAAGCCACCGCCAGGGCTCCTGAGCCGCCTTCGAGAGCGGCAATCCGGCGCTCAAAGATATCAGTCGTGGGATTCATCAACCGGGTATAGATATTGCCCAACTCCTTCAAGGCAAACAGGTTGGCGGCATGCTCGGAATCCCTGAACACGTAAGAGGTGGTCTGATATATGGGGACGGCCCGCGCCCCGGTAGCCGGATCCGGTCCTTCCTGACCAGCGTGTAAGGCGATGGTTTCTAAACGTAGGGCCATATTATCAATCTCCTTTATCTTTTCAATTACCGAATTCCATCTGCATTCCGACTATATGGTTGGCGCCTGCTGGTTCATTTCCTGGAACAACCAGGTACTCAGGTAGCGTTCGCCGGTATCCGGGATGACTACGACAATTAACTTTCCTTTGTTTTCCAGTCTTTTAGCGACTTCAATAGCGGCCCAGGTGGCCGCCCCGGAAGATATGCCAGCTAAAATCCCCTCTTCTCTGGCAAGCCTGCGAGCGATAGCTCCGGCATTCTCATTGGTGACCTGGATAATTTCGTCTATGAGCTCTTGTTTCAAAACATCGGGTATGAACCCCGCTCCGATTCCTTGAATCTTATGGGGACCGGCCTTACCGCCGGAAAGTACCGGCGAAGCTGCCGGTTCAACTGCAATCGCTTTAAAGGAAGGTTTTCTTTTTTTAATTATCTCGGCCACCCCGGTGATAGTACCCCCGGTACCCACTCCGGAAACCAGAATGTCCACCTTCCCCCCGGTATCCCGCCAAATTTCTTCAGCCGTGGTCAAACGATGAATCTCGGGATTGGTCAGGTTCTTAAATTGCTGGGGCATAAAGTAATGAGAGTTGTTAGCCACTAACTCTTCAGCTTTCTTGATGGCCCCCTTCATCCCCTCTGCACCCGGAGTTAATACCAACTGGGCCCCAAAAATGGAGAGCAGCTGCCTCCTCTCGATTGACATCGTATCGGGCATGGTGAGTATGAGCTTATATCCGCGGGCGGCCGCTACGAAAGCCAGAGCAATTCCGGTATTGCCACTGGTAGGTTCCACAATCACGGTATCTTTATCGATCAGACCTTTCTCCTCAGCAGCGAGAATCATAGCGGCTCCGATGCGGTCCTTCACGCTATGCAGAGGATTGAAGGATTCCAGCTTGGCGACTATTTCGGCCTGCGCGCCGCCTTTGATGCGATTCAACCTTACCAGAGGAGTGTTGCCGATAGTTTCGGTGATATCACGGGCAATTCCCCGGACAAGTTTGGGGATTTCAATTGTCTTGTATTTGAGTTTTTCTACCTTTTGATTTATTGTAACCATCGAACTATTCCTCCCTGAAGATTATTTTTCACCTATCCGATTTATATAAAATACATATTGATTCCCTGTGCTTTATTGGTTTGCCGCTCCGCCAGCCTTTCTGAGATATCCCTCAATGGGACAGGGGTACTGCCTTTTTGGTTGGTAGCCAGATCCAGAAGCGCCCGGACACCGTAGCGAGTCCTGGTCGAGATTTTCACTTTTCTTTCTCCAAATGTTTACTAATATTATCATATTTATCATATATCAGTTGCTTATCAGATTAACATGAATTAATTTTCTTGTCAATAGTTGACTATTATAATCAGAATTGTCTATTATAATAATATCGTTCAAATGTTACAAGCTAGGGTAAGCATCTACCTGGAAAGAGGAGATTTCGATGTTCGAAACTCTGAGAGAAGATATCCATTCAATAAAGGCGCGGGACCCGGCCGCCCGCAACACCCTGGAGATAATCCTCTGCTATCCGGGATTACATGCCCTCTGGTGGCATCGTGTTTCCCACTTTTTCTGGGAGCACCATTTGAAATTGACAGCCAGATTGTTATCGACTTTCAGCCGCTTCTTGACCGATATCGAGATTCATCCTGGAGCCAGGATCGGGCGGCGGTTTTTTATTGACCACGGCTCCGGGGTAGTAATAGGCGAGACTGCCGAAATCGGCGATGACGTTTTGCTCTATGCAGGAGTGATTTTGGGTGGGACCAGCCTGGAGAAAAAGAAAAGGCATCCCACTATCGGAAACCGGGTGGTTATCGGCAGCAGTGCCGTAGTATTGGGGGCCATCACTATAGAAGACGATGTCAAGATCGGTTCAGGCTCGGTGGTAGTTAAACCCGTGCCAGCCGGCAACACCGTGGTAGGCATTCCCGGCCGAATTGTCGAGAACGGACATCGCTCGGCTCTGGATTTAGAGCATGGCAAACTGCCTGACCCCGTAGCCAGGGCTATCCGGCTGATAATAACCGAACAGTCTAATATGGAGGAACGACTTAAAAGGTTGGAAGACGCGGGGGGTTTTTCCTCGACCGTGGGAGTTATGGATTGTGCTCGCATCCGGGTCGGCAAACAGTTCAGCGATGGCGACGGCATATAATAAAAGGGATGGGATACACGCTTAATAGATACTCCCGCCAAACTATTTTTCCGGAGATAGGGCTCGAGGGGCAAAAGAAACTCGGTCAGGGCTTTGTAGTCATTATCGGCTGCGGGGCTCTGGGTACTATTATAGCCTCTGCTCTGGTGCGCGCAGGCGTCGGGAAGGTCAGGATTATAGATCGGGATTTCATCGAATACCATAATTTGCAGAGGCAGGTCCTTTTCGATGAGGAGGACATAAAGAATAATTTGCCTAAAGCTGTAGCGGCGGAAAAACGTCTCAAAAAGGTTAACTCGGAGGTTGAAGTTGAGGGCATAGTCTCCGACGTGAACTATACCAACATTGAGAGATTGGTCCGGGGAGCCAATGTGATTTTAGATGGCCTGGATAATTTCGAGACCCGTTTATTGATCAATGACGCCTCCTTGAAACTAAATATACCCTGGGTTTACGGCGGCGCCATAGCCTCTTCGGGCATGACGATGACGATCATTCCCCATCAAACTGCTTGCTGGCATTGCATGGTTACCGGTTCCGGCAAAAGCGGACCGACCCTTACTTGCGATACGGCTGGCGTAATCAGCCCCGCTCCCTGGACCGTTGCTTCCCTGCAGTCCGCTGAAGCAATGAAAATTCTGCTCGGTTCCCGCAAAATAAATCCGGATTTATTGGTCATAGATGTTTGGGAAAATAAATTTCAGAGCTTCAAAACCAATCCCCAGAGCGATTGCCCGGCCTGCCATGGCAAGTATGAATTTCTGGAGGGCAAATTCAGTACCCGGACTACCTCTCTCTGCGGGCAAAACTCGGTCCAGGTGCTGAACTCAGCCAATTACTACTTATCCTTTGAAGAGTTGGCCGGACGGTTAAAGCCTCTGGGCGAGGTCACCTATAACCAATTTATGCTCCAGTTTAAGGTTGACTCTCAGGAGATGGTCGTTTTCCCGGATGGAAGAGCGATTATTAAGAATACCAACGACGAAGCATACGCCAAAGGAATCTACAGCAAATATATAGGGACTTAAAAATGATTTATCTGGATAATGCTGCCACCTCCTGGCCGAAGCCGGAAATAGTCTATCAAACCATGGATAAATTCCTCAGGGAGAAGGGTGGCAATCCCGGCCGCGGCGGTCATAGTCTGGCGATGGCAGCCAAAGCCACCATTGATGAAACCAGAATGCTGGCGGCCCGCTTTATCAGGGCTTCCAGCGTTGACAGGGTTGTTTTCACTTTGAACTGCACTGATTCTTTGAACCTGGGCCTCAAGGGGCTGCTCAAATCGGGAGACCACGTTATTACCAGCGGGCTGGAACACAATGCGGTGATCCGCCCATTAAGCAAGCTCGAAAAAAGGGGTATCCTGGTGACCAGGGTACCGGTTTCTGCCAAGACAGGGACGGTCTTGCCTAAGGATGTTGAGAAATCCGTTACTCCCCGGACCCGGATGATAGTTATGATTCACGCCTCCAACGTCAATGGGGTTATCCAGCCCATAGAGGAGTACGGAGCCATCGCCAGAAAACGTGACCTGGTCTTTATGGTGGATGCGGCACAGACTGCAGGACAGTACCCTATTGATGTTGAAGCCGCCAACATTGACCTCCTGGCCTTCTCCGCCCATAAAGGTACACTGGGCCCTCCTGGAGTAGGGGTCATTTATATCGGGCCCCGGGTTGATCTGGATACTCAGCGGGAAGGTGGCACCGGCTCCAATTCCGAATCAGAGGAGCAGCCCTCCAATTTGCCTTACAAATACGAATACGGAACGCTGAACAGCGTGGGTATCAGCGGCCTGGGTGCCGGTTTGAAATATATTCAGGAGGCAGGTCAGGAAAAGATTCTCGCCCATGA
>JAGDMY010000151.1 GCA_017860765.1 Chloroflexota bacterium
GTCGTAGAATACCACTCCTTTTTGAGCAAGTTGGGGGTTCAAGGTATCAGGCAGATGCATGAAATATTGGCTGAGGTCGGCTGCCAGTTTGGTCATGTGAGACTTTAACAAATTCTGGATGTCGGGTGGCATTTTCTTGTAAACGTCCAAATTTAAGTTGATGGAATATACACTGCCCAGAGCAAAGAAGACCGTGGCATTTTTGGCGACCTCATATAATTTTGCTATTTCTACATACTGTGAGCCCACAGTTTTCGCATTTATGACTCCCTTTTGGAGGTTGGAGTAGTCTTCAGAGAAGTCCACCACAATCGCGTTACTGCCTAATGCCTTAAAGAGGGCAGCCGAGGAAGGAGTATCGCAGCCGATATTCAAGCCTTTCAAGTCCTCGAGGGTATGAATCGGCTTGGTGGAAAGCAGGTACAACCCGCCGATAAAAATGCAGCCCAGTGATGTCTGGTTAGCTCTCTCCTCCAATAACTTGGCGTAGATGGGCTGCAAACCGACCTCAGCATAAGCATTAGCCTCGGCGCTTTCCAGGATAAAGGGTAGCTCAATTATCGCGAACTCTGGAATTTTGTCCGGATGTCATCCAGCATCGCTGGAAATTGATCTAATTGTCCACCGGGGAACATCTGCATTTTATAGGCACCGTTGGTTTCGGCATTGAATTTGTCCATCTCTGCCTGACTCTTGACCAACAGGTCATCGCCTGCCGGTACGGGGGTAGTCATGCGAATCAGCACCTGTTTGACCGCCGGAGCAGAGGTGGTGGGGGGAGGCTGGGTAGCACTGGTGGCCGGTGGCGCCTTCGTGGTTGTGGGGGCTTGCTGGGCGCAGGCCAGGCCCAGACCAAGGATTAAGGAAGTAATCAATAACAGGGAAATAATCTGGACAGATAACCTTTTCATTAACGTTTCCTCCTCATTATTTGAATTCTCTACTGAATATTCCTGCCAAACTCCCCAAACGCTACTTGCTATATGATATACACAAATGTATACCGACGCGCATATAATAGAATACCAAAATACCTTTGTCAATAGGCTTCTATTATCTACTACGATGATTGATCTCAAACATCGCTGGCGACTTCGCTGATGACCTACATTAAAGCAGATTCACCCTTCGAAGTCAATATGCTTTTTATGCTTTTATAAACCTGATGGCCTTCATCCCCGCCCTTTGCTTGACAACCCCTGACCCTGACTCTATACTTATGGCATTCGTCCATGCGGCGTTCCACGGTTATTTGTCGGATTTTCAATTGGAAGAAAAAATACGCTCTTAACACCTATAGTTGCACCGTAATCACCAAATTCTTCCTGAAAGGAGATCGATGCCAGGAAAACACATTTCTTCCGCAAATGCTGATAGCGGCAGCAGATCGTATCTGAAGGGGCTGGGATTTATTTCCTCCAGCAGCGGGGATGCCAATACAGGAGTGATTGATGTCGCTAAGGGGAAAATAGTCAGGATCAGACCCCTGCATTACGATTGGAAATACGATGTCGGTCAGTTTAACGCCTGGCAAATGGAGGCGCGCGGACAGGTCTTCGGGCCCAGCCTGAAGTCCCTGATGCCGCCCTACAGTTTAGCTTATAAAAACCGTGTTTATTCTCCCAACCGCATTCTCCATCCCCTGAAAAGAGTGGACTGGGACCCCGCCGGGGAGAGAAATCCGGCCAATCGAGGTAAAAGCGGGTACGTCAGGATCACCTGGGAAGAGGCCCTGGATATCATTGCCAGCGAGCTCCTCAGGATCAAAAAGGAATATACTACCTATGCCGTCCTGGCACAGGGAGACGGCCACGGTGAGACCAAGGTAGTCCACGGTCCCCACGGGTGTCAGAACAGGCTTCTGGCTCTGCTGGGCGGTTTCACCTACCAGACGCGTAATGCCGACAGCTGGGAGGGGTGGTATTGGGGTGCCAAGCACGTCTGGGGCTGTGAGCCGGTGGGGCAGATGGAGCCGGTCATCAATGCCATTCCTGATATCGCCCAGCATGCCGACCGGATACTCTTCTGGGGATGCGACCCGGAGACCACTTCCTGGGGATTCGATGGGCAAATGTCCAGCCGTCTGTGTTACTGGTTCAGAGAACTCGGCATCAGGAGCATCTACATTTGTCCTGATTTGAACTATGGGGCTGCAGTCCATGCGGACAAGTGGATACCCATCCGGCCTTGCACTGATGCTGCCCTGCAGCTCGCCATTGCTTATCTCTGGATCAAAAACGGGACTTATGACAAAGAGTACCTCCGCACCCATTCTGTTGGCTTCGACAAATTCGCATCTTATGTACTGGGTGATGAGGACGGCATCGCCAAGACCCCCCGGTGGGCCGAGGAAAAGACCACTATCCCCTCGCGCATTATTAAAGCCCTGGCCCGCGACTGGGCCTCTAAGACCACATCCATCGCCCACGGCAATGGCGGGCCCGGCATCCGTGGCCCCTATGCTACTGAGAATGCCCGGCTGGAAGCTTTGCTGCTGGCTATGCAGGGCCTGGGCAGGCCGGGTGTCCACCAGGTAAAGATGCTGGAATGGGGCCGCCGCGTCTCCCGCGATACCGATCCCATGCCGCTTTCTACTGTGATTCCCAACCTGACCTCCATTTACGCCGGGGCCATGAATTTCTCATCCACCAAGACAGGACCGAATGCCACTGCCACGGTGCTGCCCAAACAGATTATTCCCAAACTGCTTATTCACGATGCACTGCTTAAAGCTCCCATCTCCTGGTATGGAAATACCCTGGCCATGACCAGAGTCGAGGACCAGTTTGTCAAATACAACTATCCGGTAGAGGGCTGTTCTGAAGTCCATATGATCTGGACCGACTCCCCCTGCTGGATTACCTGCTGGAACGATACCAATACCTATATCAAGGGCCTCCGCAGCCCCAAGATAGAGTTCATCCTGGCCCAGCATCCCTGGCTGGAGAACGATTGCCTTTTCGCCGATATCATCCTCCCGGTCAGCACCAAGCTCGAGTTGGAGGATATCAACTCGGATAATATGGGCGGCCAGTTTCATATGCTGGTCAACGAGAGCCAGTGCATAGACCACATTGGAGAGTCCTACAGCGATTATGAGATTGTCTGTAAGGTGGCCGAGAAATTAGGCCTGCTCGAAGAATATACCCGGTCTGAAAGCGTTGCCGAACGCATAAAGCGGGGCTTTGAAAACTCGGGGGTCCAAAAGCTGGTAAGCTACCAGGAATTTAAGGAAAAAGGCTACTTTGTCATTCCCACAGATCCTGATTGGAAGAAATATCCTCCGGGACTGCGGAGGTTCTATGAAGACCCCGAGAATAATAAATTATCTACCCCCAGCGGCAAGATAGAATTCTATTCCGAGCGGCTGGCCTCCCATTTCCCGGATGATACCGAAAGGCCACCCGTACCCCGCTGGATTGAAAAAGGGCAAAGCCATGATGAGCGGGTCAGCAGCTCCCGGGCCGAGCAATATCCCCTTCTGGTCGTCTCCAATCATCCCCGCTGGCGGGTCCATGCCAACCACGATGATATGACCTGGCTCAGGGAGATCCCCACCTGCAAAGTCAAGGGCCCGGATGGGTACCTGTATGAACCCCTGTGGATGAATCCCGCAGATGCCGCACGCCGGGGCATTCAAAGCGGGGACGTGGTGAAAGTATTCAACGAAAGGGGAGCGGTACTGGGTGGAGCCTATGTGACTGAAAGGCTCATGCCGGGAGCGGTATACATCGACCATGGTTCCAGGTATGACCCGATAGTGCCCGGTGAATTGGACAGGGGAGGAGCCATCAACACCATTACGCCCCATAACCCAACCTCCCGGAACGCCACCGGTATGGTGGCCAGCGGCTTTCTGGTGGAAGCTGAGAAAGCTGATCTGGATGAGCTGCGCCGCCGCTATCCTCAAGCCTTTAAGCGTAAATACCATCCCGGGGCCGGGCTGCCTCTGGAGAGAGCACTGGTTGAAAATAGATGACCAGGTTATCTCCTCCTGCCTTAACGCCAGCTGACGTTCTTCTCCAGCAGCTCCCGCCCGGATTCAAGTTGATTGGCCGGGAAATCCCAATCAGGATAGCCGATCGCGATGCACACCGCAATCCGTTTGGATTCCGGGATGCCGGTGAACTCCCTTATCACCCAGGGAAACATTACACCCTGGTCCTCAATGCAGGTGCCCAGCCCATAATGCAGCGCAGCCAGGCAGATGTTCTGCATGAGTGCTCCAATATCCAGTATAGACATCGCGGAACCATCCAGGACTCTATCAATTGAAAGTATGATAGCCGCGGGAGCATCAAACAAGCGAAAACCACGCTTTTGCCAATCGGCCCGCTTCTCTTTGTCCTCCCGGGCTATCCCCATCAGGCGGAAAATCTGGATAGCAAGGTCGATTTGCCTTTGTCGATATATTCCTGAATAAGGTTTACGCTGGGTGTCCGGCTGGGGTGTGGCACCCAGGCTTAGCATCTCGAGATTGCCCTTTTTAATATTTTCCAGCGCCTCTCCGGTAACCACGGTGATTTCCCAGGGCTGTGTGTTTAAGGCTGACGGGGCCCGGACGCTGACCTCCAGGATCTCCCTGAGGACTTCCTGAGGCACAGTGGCAGGTTTAAATCCCCTGATACTTTTTCGCGATCTTATGGCTTCGATAACGTCCATCTCTTTCTCCCCTTTTTCGTTCATTGACTATTTTATAGCTTTAGCCCTAAAAAGAACACCCGAGCCTGACGTTATTATCCGGCGGGTGTAGAAAAACATTTATATTTGACATGAAACACAAAATCTTTTATCCTCTTGTTACTTGGTAATCATTCCATTCTGGCATTAATTGCAGGAGATTAGAAAGACATGGGAGAGAGAAAAGACTACAGCGGAGAATTTCAGCCCGGCCTCAGGCTGGAGGATTTTTCCAAAGAGGGGCTTATTCAACTGGTCAGGGCTGGTGCCAAGCTCTATGGTGGATTAAACCAGTACTGGTATAAGGCCGTGAAAGATAAATTAGGCGAGGAAGCCGCCAATCAGATC
>JAGDMY010000152.1 GCA_017860765.1 Chloroflexota bacterium
ATTATTTAGCTTTGGAAAAAGGTATAGTTGATGCCGTATTAATTAAAGCTGATGATTACGTAAATATGAGCATGTACGAAGTAGCACCGTGTATCACGTATTTACCTACGATGTGTGATTATCATGCTGTCGCTATGAATCTCACCACTTGGAATAGCTATCCCCGGGTTATCCAAGACCAGATCATGAGTGTTGCCGGAGCCACAGCTTCCGTCCAGTTTGGAAGTGGGGCGTTCGACAAAGCCAGGGAGGATTTAGTTGCCCGGATAGAGGCCAGGGGAGGCACGGTTTTTGAATATACTCCCACTGCCAGTGAGCAACAACTCCTGGTTTCGGCCGTAACACCATTATGGGATAAATGGGTAAATGATCAAATAGCTAAAGGCTTAACCAATGCCCGGCAAATATTAGATGATACTCTAGCGTTGACTCAGCAGTATGTCGGGGGAGGAGGTGATGGTGGAAGTGGAGGTGGAGGAGGAGGAGGAGGTTATTTTCTTACCGTGAAGGTGATTGGAGAAGGTGTAACCTCCCTTGCTCCGGGGACTTATCCCAGAGGTACTAATAGTTTGGTTTCACTCAATGCCACTCCTGCTGCTGGCTGGCAGTTTAGCGGCTGGGTAGGCAGCCTTGCCGGACTGACTAATACGATCAACTTTACCATGGCCCAGAACCTTACACTTACAGCTGTATTTGAACCTGTGACCAGTTCTACAGACCAGATATTGAGGGGTAATTTAACGGCTCTCAGCGATGCCGGTGGCCTGGCAACTTTTACGGACCTGGGTTGCAACAGGTCCGGGGAAACCTTCAGGATCCTCTTCTCCTCGGGTAATTTGGCCACAAACAGCGATTTGCTTGGGCCTTTGCCTGCCGGTATTGCTACTCAGATTAAAGTCGAGACTGCCGCCAATGGCAGCGGAACGGTAGTCCCCAGGCGGGGCGTGAGACCCGGGACTTCCCTAACGGTCTACGGAGTTTCCCGGGACCAGTATAATAACTATGTGGATAATCCTTCCGGTACCACCTGGTCTTTGATCAACAAGACAGGGGGGGTGGTCGACGGAGACCTGGTAGCTTCAGAAGATGGTAAAAGTGCTGTCTTCACTGCCCATCAGAAAGGTACGGCCATAATTCATGCCCTTAATGGTGCTCTGCTGCCCGTGGATTCGGGAATTATTACCACCGCTGTAATAGACGGGAAAGGCGGAGGAGCGCCCGGCGGATCTGTGGTCCAGAACCAGATGAATTTAACCGGCCTGAATTCGGCGGGCATAATATATGTAAATAGCTCCGGGGTGGTATCCGGCAACTCTCAAGTCGCCTCGCCGGATGGGGCACTGAGTCTAAATATCCCCTCTGGTACCCGGATGATGACCAAAGAGAATAGTGCACTGACAACCTTATCAGCTGAAGTCCTGACTACACTTCCGGCGCCTCCTTCAGGGTCTGCCCTGATTGCGGGTTATAAAATTGGACCCGATGGGGCCACCTTCAGCCCGCCCCTGACCCTGGCTATAAAATATGGGGCTTTGCCAGCTAAAGTGGATGGGAAGACTATCAGGATCATGTACTGGAATGGCAACTCCTGGCAGGAGATGGGGGGCAGCCTGAACCTGGGCAGCAGGATAGTGACGACCAGCATCAGCCACCTCAGTCAGTATGCGGTGGTGGCCGATCTCTTAGCCCCGGCCCGCCTTACCCTCTCTGACCTTTCACTGAGTCCGCCCAGGGCAAATCCGGGAGAAACAGTCTCGGTACAAACCACCCTCTCCAACGTGGGAGAGTCGGCTGGTCACTATGACCTGGTCTTTAAAGTGAATGATGCCGCCGTTGCCAGCCAGGGTATCACACTCGAGGCTAATCAGGAGCGCTTGATCAGCTTCCCGGTCCAGAGGAATGAGCCGGGAGAATATAAAGTGGCTATCAACGACAAAATAGGCAAGTTTACCGTAGCAACTCCTCTGCCAGTTCCTGTTATTCCTGCAGCGCCCGCGGCAACCGTGGTGTCCGGACCTTTACCAGCAAACACTGATGTTGCGACCAGCCCGGCAGCGCCATCAGGAACTATTTCGCCTTTGCCGGAGAGCGGTTCTAAACATTTGCCAAACTGGCTCCTGATAGTATTGGTAATTTTGATAATGGGTGGACTTGCCGCCTTTGTGATAAGTATGTTAGGCCGCCGGAAATCTTACTTTTGATGTAGAAGCAAGCCTTATTCCTTAATTGAATCATCAGTCATAATACGATATAATTTTCATGGGTCTTAATTCTTAATCGCCTGTTCAGGAGGCCATTTTTTTTGCTCAAAACTATTAATTGCGGAGAGTTGAATAGGTCCAAAGTGGGGCAGAACGTCAAGCTGGCAGGCTGGGTCGACCGGCGCCGCGACCACGGACAATTGATATTTATCGACCTGAGAGATCGCTCAGGAATCGTCCAGCTGGTTTTCAACCCTGAGACCTCCAAATTCAGCCATGAGATCGCCAGCCAGCTGCGCAACGAATACGTATTGCAGGTTGGCGGCCTGGTATCTCCACGTCCGGCCGACACCCGGAATCCCAAATTATCCACCGGTGAGGTGGAAGTCCTGGTTGATGAAGCTGTCATTTTAAATACTGCTAAAACCCCGCCTTTCTATATCAATGAGGATATCGATGTCAACGAAAACTTGCGGCTGAAATACCGCTTTCTGGATTTACGCCGCGAGAAAATGAAGAATAACCTTATTCTGCGTCATGAAGTGATTAAATTCATGAGAGAGTTTTTCTATAATAAGGGGTTTCTGGATATCGAAACGCCCATTTTAATGAAAAGCACTCCGGAAGGTGCCCGGGACTATCTGGTGCCCAGTCGCCTCTACCCTGGCAAGTTCTATGCCCTGCCCCAGTCTCCCCAGCAGTTCAAGCAGCTCTTGATGGTGGGCGGGATTGAGAAGTATTTCCAGATTGCCAAGTGCTTTCGCGATGAAGATTCACGCAAAGACCGCCAGCCCGAATTTACTCAACTGGATATCGAAATGAGCTTTGTTGAGGAGGAAGATATTCTCCACTTACTGGAGGAGCTCTTCATCTCGCTCCTGGAAAAGCTCCAACCCGACCTGAAGGTTAACAAACCGTTCCCGCGAATATCCTTTGCCGAAGCCATGGAGAAATACGGCTCGGATAAGCCGGACCTGCGTTTTGGCCTGGAGATAAGCGATCTTTCGGATATCGCAGCTAAAACTGAATTCGGCATTTTTAAAACGGTAGTAGCCGAAGGCGGAAAAGTTAAAGGTCTGCTGGCGCCGGGCTGCTGTACCTACACCCGCAGCCAGCTGGATGAGTTAAATGCGCTGGTGCAGCAGCTGGGTGCATCCGGACTCTTGACGATCACCCTGGGGAACGGGCCCGGCAATCTGAAGGATTTGACGCTGGATATGGTCAGGTCCCGGGCGGCCAAATTCCTGACTCTGGAGCAGGTGAAGGAGATGGCCGAGCGATTGAAGGCTCAGATGGGGGACCTGCTGCTGATTATCGCGGGTAAAGCCGAAATCGCTGCGGCGGTGCTGGGAGAGCTGCGCAAAGAGATGGGCCGCCGGCTGAAATTGATAGACCCCCACGAAGTGAAATTTGCCTTTATAGTGGACTTCCCGCTGCTCAACTGGAACCAGGAGCAGAGCCGCTGGGAGGCCATGCACCATCCCTTTACCCAGCCTAAAGAAGCCGAGATAACCTGGTTGGACAGCGCTCCGGAGAAGGTGCACGGCCGGCATTATGATTTGGTCTGCAACGGCTTCGAATTAGGGGGCGGGAGCATCAGAATTCATAATACCGAATTGCAGCAGCGGATTTTCCGGCTTTACGGCCATTCGGAGGAGAAAATCAAAAACCTGTTTGGCCATCTGCTGGAGGCCTTCGAATATGGTGCGCCACCTCACGGTGGGGTGGCGGTGGGTATAGACCGGTTTGTGATGATCCTGACCGGAGAGGAGACCATACGGGATGTGATCGCTTTCCCCAAAAATCAGAGTGCTTACGACCAGATGCTGGATGCCCCCGCTGAAGTCAGCCAGCAGCAAATAGAGGAGCTGCACATCAAGCTGAATGTCGAATCAGAGTAGTTGTAAAGCGATAAAAAAATAAACAGATGAGATGCCATCAATCAGGGGAGGAACGTGAAAACAACTTTAGACAAAACCGAGAACCGCCAGGCCTACCTGACGGTGGAAATGGAACCGCCGGAGGTTGAGGAGGGGCTGAAAAAGGCCTATAGCCACCTGGTACAAAAGGCCAATATACCGGGCTTTCGCAAGGGCAAAGCCCCTCGTCCTATTCTGGAACAATACCTGGGGAAAGCGGCCCTGATGGAGGACGCTGTCGAACATATGGCCCCTGAGGCTTACGAAAAGGCCGTTAAAGAAAAGGAACTCAAGCCGATTGCCCGACCGGACATCCAACTGGAAAAGCTGGAACCGGTCACTTACAAAATGGTGATTGCCCTGGAGCCGGCCATCAAGCTCGGCGATTATCATCAGGTCAAGATGTCCCCGGAAAGTATAGAATTAAAAGAGGAAGACCTGAATAATACCCTTGAAAATTTGCGACATCAG
>JAGDMY010000014.1 GCA_017860765.1 Chloroflexota bacterium
GCCGGGGTTGAACTGATAGTATGCGCTCTGACAGCCTGGTATTTGATGTGCCATGTTATCATGACGCCTTTGAAGATAAAAGTCCCCGCCGGCCAGGCCTGGGTGAAATAGCCGGTTGAACGAGACCTGAAAACTAAAGTCCCCGCCAGCCTTTAGACCGGCGGGGACTTTTAATCTTCCCTCCAGTCCCAGACTCTTCCCCCTTTAAATACATTGGAGTTCATTTCGTTGCTGATAAAAAGGTTAGCCTCCGGAAAGCGTTTGACCATGGCGTAGTAGAAACCTGCCACATCTTTGGTGTTAGCTAATTCCTCCTCTGTGGCTACCAGATAGTCCCGGGTAAAACTGCAGGCGCTGGAATCAAAAGGCATGCCCGGCTTCTGATGGCCTGGAATAATGACCTCGGCGCCTAGAGTCTCAAAATGCTCTATATCCTGTATCCATTGCTGACGTTCCTGCGGGGTGACCTCGCAGGTAAAGGGATGGGCCTGGTTAAAAAGAACGTCGCTCCCGTAAAGGGTCTTTATGGAAGGAATCCAGACTACGGTGTTGTATCTCAGGTCACCCATTATCTGAGGAAGAATCTCGATGCGCTGCCCCTCCAGCTCTATAAAATTTCGGGAAAGGGGCTCGATATTGACTACTTTCCGGGGGACGTTGGTGACGCCGATCACCTCTTCCCAGTGTTCAAGTTTGCCAAAGAACTGTCGGTTGATCGTGCGGGCGACCTCCGGGAGTGCGGTAACCCGGGCTTCCGGGAAAGCCACAGCAATCGGCCCCAGTCCAAAATAATGATCGGGATGGGCATGGGTCACATAGACCTCCCTCAAATGCTTCCCCGTTTCCAGAATTTCCGCCACAACCCGATGAGCGTTGGATAATGTCCATTGGGCATCTATCAGAACAGCCTCGGTCTTTCCCATCACGATCACTGAAGCCACCTCAAAACCTTTTTCGTCGCTGAAATAGGTCCTGGTAGCCAGAGCATTCAGCCCATGTTGGTTGGTCCTAACCTCCATATCCTTACCCTCCATATTAATCTTCAGTCTTCTGAAGTCAGGCTCATTTTAAGCCTTTTGATTTCCCCAGACAATAAGCTTTTTTGAGATGTTGCTTCTAATCCTGTATTGCCCTGGGGATTACCCGGGGATTAGGTTTCGACTTAAATACTCCCTGGTCATAATTCCTTAGTCATAATTTAGTGGAATCGCCAAATGATTGGGACCCCCTTTTGGTCTACCTCCACGGCTTGCTAATTTCCTTATTGTGAGATACAATTAAGCGAAATTGATTTTGATGTTCACTCCATCAATCGGCTAGAGGTTGAGATAGCTAACACAAAAAAACCGTAAAATACCGAAACCCTCCGGGTACAATACTCGAATATGGAATGATTGTAGGGGGGTTTTGCTGCCAATTTAAGGTTGCTTATCAAAGGCGGTGCTAATGCTGGTAGTGACTTGCATCAAACAGGTGCCGGATACCACTCAGGTCAAAATTGATCCTGCCACCGGTACTTTGATCAGAGAAGGGGTACCTTTCATCATTAACCCTTTCGATTCTCATGCTGCGGAGGAGAGCCTCCGCCTTAAAGACCGATACGGCTTCAAGGTGGTAGCTATATCAATGGGGCCGCCAAATACGGCGGTTACCTTAAAAAAGATGCTGGCCCTGGGCGTCGATGAAACGGTCCTTCTCAGCGACCGGGTTTTTGGAGGGGCAGATACCCTGGCAACCAGTATAGTCCTGGCAGATACTATTAAGAGGCTGGCGCAGAAGGAAGAGGTAGGGCTGGTGCTCTGCGGGAGACAGACTATTGACGGAGATACTGCTCAGGTGGGACCTGGCATTGCCACCCGCCTAAAATATAACCAATTGACTCTGGTTGACCAGATACAAGGTGTGGATTTGGCGGCTAAAACAGTTAAGGTCAGGAGGAAATTAGAGGGAAGATGGGAGATTGTAGAGGCGCCCCTACCGGCCTTGATCACCGTCGTCCGGGAGATTAACCAACCCCGCTACCCCAAGGTCCCTATGAGGCTGATGGCAGAAGAAGCTTCAGTAAGCGTCTGGGATAATAAGGTGCTGCAGCTGTCCGAAGACAGCATCGGCCTGAGGGGATCGGCCACCCAGGTCCGCCGGATTTTTTCGCCCCAGAGGGCTCAGGGGGAGATCATTGGTGATGGATTAAATAACCCGGTTGAAGCGGCCAGACTGTTGATCGATAGATTGCTGGAGAAGGATATACTGGCTCTTTAGAAGAGCCCAAAATAAAACTGTCTATGGACGATCAAGAGAAGAAAAAAGTTAAAAGACCCCTGGGAGTGGCCAGGCTCATCCCTGGTAAGTGCATCGCCTGCGGTGCCCGCTGTCAGGCTGACTGCCGGGCCAAAGCAGTCACCATGAATGAAAAAGGGGAACCGGTGATTGATATATCAAAATGCACCGGATGCCGGCGCTGTCTTAAAATCTGCCCGGCAGCAGCCCTTGAGATATACTTTACAGCGGAGCAGCAGGAGATCTTAAAGCAGCTGGCGGGGACCTCACCAGCGGCAGCCACCGAAGCGTCTGAAGCCGAGCCGGAGAGCGAGGAAAGGGCGGTCGCCGCTAAACTTAAAGAATATCAGGGAGTCTGGGTTTTTGTTGAGCAGACCGATGGTAAACCGGCTTCGGTATCCTGGGAGCTCCTGGGCGCCGGCAGTAATTTGGCCAGGACGCTCGGAGTGGAGCTCTGTGCCATTATTATCGGACATAATGTAGAGCCACTGTGTCGAGAATCTTTTGGCTGGGGAGCCTCCCGGGCCTATCTAATTGATGAGGAATTATTCCGCTATTACCGCACCGAACCTTACTACCGCGCTTTTTGTTATCTGATCAGAAAATACAAGCCGGAGATCGTGCTCCTGGGGGCCACCGGCCTGGGACGGGACCTGGCCGGCGCTGTGGCCACAGAACTGGGCACCGGTCTGACTGCGGACTGCACCGGCCTAGCTATTGATGAAAATAGATTCCTGCTTCAGACCCGTCCGGCCTTCGGCGGGAATATCATGGCCACGATTTTAACCGAGAAGACCAGGCCTCAGATGTCCACTGTCCGGCCGCATGTTATGCCCCTGCCTGAACGGGACGCCAGGTGTCAGGGCACCATCATACGGGAGACCCTTGCCCTGCAAGAAAAGGATATTGCCGCTAAAGTACTGGAGATTGTGGACGAGCATAAACTGGGGGAGGATGCTGTGGATATCGCAGCTGCCGATATTATTGTCTCTGGAGGACGCGGCATGCTGGCGAAAGAGAATTTCGCTCTCCTCAAAGAACTGGCTGTGGAAATTGGCGGAGTAGTGGCTGCCTCCCGCGGGGCGGTCGAGGCTGGTTGGATGCCGGTAGAAAGGCAGGTGGGGCAGACCGGTAAGACGGTTAGACCGAAGATTTATATTGCCTGCGGGATAAGCGGTGCCATCCAGCACCTGGTAGGCATGCAGGACTCGAACATCATCATCGCCATCAATCGCGACCGTCAGGCACCCATTTTTGAGGTGGCGACCTATGCTATTGAAGGGGATTTATTTCAGGTAGTGCCAGCCCTGACGCAGCGAATTAAAGAGTTGCGGGTTAAAAAGCCACCCGAAAACGTCTGTTTGACTCCTTGAGGAGAAAAAGTGTCGCTCACTAATCTGGTTTTTATCATCATTTTCGTCATAGCAGCGGTCCTATTTTGTTTAAGCAGCTACCGCCGGTTCAGCCTGATTGCCATTGGCCTCCCTGAAAACCGGTTTGACAGACCGGGGAGACGTATCTGGAAAGTGGTCATCTTCCCCATTCTTCAACTCTGCACTATCACCCGGAAGTATCGTTTCGGACTGAACCACGCGGTGCTCTTCTGGTGCTTCCTGGTCCTCCTCGTGGCCAATACTGAATTTGTTTTACATGGTCTGGCCCCGGGTATCAGCTTTTCCAGATTGCCTGATGGGGCCTATTTCGCACTGGCTTATATCTTCGATATAGTCTCCATCCTGGCTTTTCTAGCAGCCATCGCTGCGATTGTGCGCCGCCTGGCCTTTCCGCCGAAATATTTAGCGGCCCGCAGCCCGGACGCTTTCGTGATCCTGGGCCTGGTGGTGGCCTTGATGATTATGTTTTTTGGATTTCATGGCAGCGAAATTGCCGCCGGCACCGAGCGAGCCGCTGCCTGGATGCCGGTTTCCAACCTGGTCTCCCATCTTTTTGTGGGGACCCCTCCGGCCACCCCCCTCATTTTCTGGTGGCTGCATGCCCTGATCTTCTTCAGCTTCTTGAATTACCTGCCCTACAGCAAGCACGCCCACATTATGACCTCTATCCCCAATGTTTTCTTCAGCCGGCTGGAGAGGGTCAAAACTCAACCGCGTGAAGAATTTCGCAAAGGCCTGACCTACGGGGTCAGCCGGATAGATAAATTCTCCTGGAAAAGCCTTCTGGACTCCTTTTCCTGCACTGAATGCGGCCGCTGCAGCGACCTCTGTCCGGCTACGAATACCGGGAAACCCTTAAATCCCAGGCTGGTGATCCATGATATCAAGGTTAATCTGCTGCAAAATGGCCGCCCGATAAAAAAGGGCAGCGAAACGGTACTTCCGTTAATAGGCGGCAACCGGGAAGGGAGCGTATCCGAAGAGGTAATCTGGGAGTGTACTACCTGCGCAGCCTGCACCACGGTCTGTCCGGTATTTATTGAGCAATTTCCCCGCCTTATCGATATGCGCCGCAACCTGGTAGAGATGCAGGCCAGCTTTCCGCTCGAATTACTGGCCTTCTTTGATAATATGGAGCAGCGCAGCAATCCCTGGGGAATCGCTCCTTCTGAACGTACCAAATGGACCTCCAAACTCACTGTGAACACATTCGAGCCCGGCCGGACCGAATACTTATTTTATGTCGGCTGCTTCGGCTCTTTTGATACCCGGAGCAAAAAGGTCACCACCGCTATTGCTGAAATTCTCAATGCAGCCGGAGTCTCCTGGGGGATCCTGGGAAAAGACGAATATTGCTGCGGAGATAGTCTCAGGCGGCTGGGCAACGAATTTGTTTTTGATAAAATGGCCAAGGCCAATGTCAACCTTTTTAAACAGAAGGGAATCCAGAAGGTAATCGTGGAATGTCCTCATTGCTATAATACGCTGAAGAACGATTACCGCCAGTACGGTATCGAGCTGGAAGTCGTACACCATTCCGAATTTATTGATCAGCTGATCCAGCAGGGCCGCCTTAAATTGAATCAAGGCGGCGGGCTGGGGAATGTTGTCCTGCATGATTCCTGCTATCTCGGCCGTTACAACTCTCTCTATCAGGCGCCGCGGCATGTAATTGCCGCTGCTACAGGGACCGGACCGCGGGAAATGGACCGGCACCATGACCGTTCCTTTTGCTGCGGCGCCGGAGGAGGGCGAATGTGGATGGAGGAATCGCTGGGCAAACGCATTAACATAGAACGCGTCGAGGAAGCCCTCAGGAAAAACCCCAACACCATAAGTGTCTGCTGCCCCTATTGCATGACCATGTTTGAGGACGGACTAAAGGACAAGAATGTTGCGGACAAGGTCAAAGTGCTTGATATCGCCGAAATCGTCGCGCAGAACTTGCCAAAGGGGTAACTTTAACCCAGCTTCTTAATACGGCAGAGCATGGTCTTGGTAGGAACACCGCCGAAGCCGGACGAGCTCTGACAGCCCATGGGAATGAGCAGATTGGCATTTAACTCCCAGACACCGTAAAGATCAGGATCCCGGCCATCAGTTTCGGGAAGCCACCAGCCGTGCAAGGCATGGACCATCCGCGGGTGGATCAGCCTGGTGAGATCGGCTTTCCTCTTAAATTTGCCTCTGACTCCTTCAATCAGGACCCAGTCCCCCTGATTTATGCCCAGCGCTTTGGCAGTCTCCGGATGAATCTCCACGGTAGGCTCGGGTTCTATTTCCCGCAGCCAGGGTATCTGCCGGTGTTCGCTGTGGAAAAATACCCCGCTCCTTCTGCCGGTGATCAGGATGAACGGATATTGCTGATAGATCTCGGGTGTGCTTAGCGGGCTTTCAATAGGCTCTTTATGGTGCGGCAAAGGGTCCAATCCGTAGCTCTCGTAAACGGTCGAAAAAAGCTCGACTTTTCCCGTGGGGGTGCGGAAGCCCGGCTTTCCGTCCGGACGGAGAAGTCCTTTTTCATACCTTCTGTAAGGGACTGAGCCTGATGGATGGCCTTTCGGGGCTAACAACCAGGGCTTCTCGCTCAGCTCTTCAAAGGTCAAGCCACAGGGTTTCAGACGTTGGGTAAGGAGCTCCCTGACATTTTTCCAGGGCACCGATTCCGGGCTGAGGCGCCTGGCTAGCTCGAAATTGATCTCCCAGTCGGACTTGCATTCATCCAGCGTCACCACCTTCTGAATGGCATTTAGAGGGATGCCGGTAGTAAAAACCGAATCTTTCTCAGGAAAAGTGGCCGCGGGAAGGACGATATCGGCAATGGCCCGGGCGGTGGGTGTCATAAAGAGGTCGACCACGACGTTGAAGTCCAGCTTGCGGACGGCTTCAAAGTGCCGCCTGGGGTCCTGTGCCGTGTTAGCGATGAAATTATTGGTCTGACACCAGAGGCCTTTAATCGGATAGGGTTGGCCGCTTTCCATCTGTTCCAGCACTGCATCCGATAGGGCCCAGGAGCGAAAATTTTTTACCAGCGGATAGCGGTCGGCGCCGATTCTCTTTTTATTCAGGTTGGAGACGAACTCCTGTCCGTATAGCTGGATTACCTCCTGGGTGGAATAAGGATAGATGGTCACTCCGAAGGGGGGCCGGCAGAGGATGTTTCCTCCGGGTATATCCAGGTTGCCGGTAATGGCCCAGAGGCAATTCAGGGCGTGGATGGTGCTGGTGGCTTCGGCATTGCTGTCCAGCGGTTGCCCGAAGCGGATAGCCGCCGGCTTATTTTGAGCATACATTCGGGCAGCCTGCACTATCGATTCTCGAGGTACCCAGGTGATTTGTTCCACTTTATCCAGGGGATATTCCTGGACCCTCTCTTTCAAGCGGTCGAACCCGTAGGTCCATTTTTCGACAAAGTCCCGGTCGTAGAGGTTTTCGTTAATAATCACGTTCAACAGGCCGAGCGCCAGGGCCCCGTCGGTCCCCGGCCTGAGCTGCAGCCATAGCGCGGCCCTGGAAGCTTCCCAGGAACAGAACGGGTCGATTACGATCAGCCTGGTGCCCCGTTTCATCATATCTACCACCCAGTGGCCGCTGAAATAATGGTCGGTGCACTGGCTTCCGGCGAGGTTCCTGGCCCAGGAAATGAGGACTTTCGGGGCTTCCCATTCGGGATCATCATAACGCAGGGGAAAGAACTGGGCAGCGTCCGGGAAAGCGGTATCGCCTTCGATCTGGTGCATAGCCGCCAGGCGGGGGGTGAAGCAGGAAATTCCTGAGAGGCCGAATAAGGTCCAGTTGGGGCTTCCGTAAGCATAGGCTAAAAATAACAGGGGGCCTCCTGAATCCCGCCCTGTTCCCTGGGCAAAGACCATGGATTCGGCGCCGTAGCGCTCTCTGATCTCACGCATTTTGGCTTCACAAATTCGGAAAGCCTCCTCCCAGGAAATGCGCATCCATTTACCTTCACCGCGTTCGCCTGTGCGCTTGAGGGGATATCTCAGCCGGTCGGGATGGTAAATGTATTGGGTCAGGGCCAGGGCTCGAGGACACAAACGCCCCTGGAGGTAGGGATGGTCCTCGTCCCCCTCTACCTTCAGCAAACGGCCGTCTTTAACGTAAACTTTAACTCCGCAGCCGCCGTGGCAGCCAGGCCCTGCCGACCAGGCCCCCATGCGGATTACCTGGATTTTCCGGTCTCGCTGTAACAACTGTCTCCCTTCTGTTCGCGGTCATCGTTTTTAATTTCTATCGTGCTATCCGGTAATGCTATTATAGTCACTAACATCAGCCTGCACAATGTGAATTCAACTAGGTGGCGTGATATACTTTCTGTGGTGGAAACATATTCTACTGCTGTAATAGGGGGAGGGGCCGCCGGAATCTGTGCCGCTATCAGCACTGCCCGCCGGGGTGAATCGGTTGTCATTTGCGAAAAGCTGTCCCGGCTAGGCCGGAAAATACTGGCATCCGGAGACGGGAGATGCAATCTCTTGAATGACGACCTCAGCGAAAGCGGGTACAACCCCGCCAGCAGAGGCCTGGTAAAGTCGGTATTCGGCTTTTTTGACAGGACGGCTATCTTGGATTTCTTTAAAGGCCTGGGCCTCGAGGTATATTCCCGGGAAGGCCGCATTTTCCCTATCACCAACCAGGCTGCCTCAGTCTTAAAAGTTTTGGAGATGGAACTGAAACGACTGGCGGTCCCGGTAAAATTTAATTTTGCCTGCTCCGGTATCTCGTTGTCCCCGGAAGGGGTGCTCATTGAATCGGCTGGCGGACCAAAAGTAAAATGCCGGAAAGTAATCATCGCCGGAGGAGGCAAGACCTATCCGGCCTTCGGATCAGATGGGAGCACCTATGCCATCGCCAGCCGCCTGGGTCATACCTTAATTGAGCCGGTCCCAGCTGCGGTGCCTCTGATAGTTAAAGACAGCCTGTGCCAGCTGCTGCAAGGCCAGAGGATACAGGCCGCAGCGAGAAGCCTGATCGGAAGCTGGTCGGGCGGCGCAGTCAGGGGTGAACTGCTTTTTACGAAATACGGTCTCTCCGGCACCTGTATCCTGGATATCAGCGAGGAGATTTCGATCGCCATCAACCGCCGCCAGGAGAAGGAGATATTTATCGCCGTGGATATGGTCCCATTTTTGGACCAAAAACAGCTCCGGGATGAACTTGAAAAGCGCCGCGCACACCGCTGGCCGGCGGAGGAAATGCTGGTGGGGATTTTGCCGAATAAAGTCGGCCTGGCCCTAAAGGACAGGCTGGCGGAAAGCGATCTCGACGCCGTGGTAAGGTCCCTGAAGGACAGGCGGTTTAAAGTCAGCGGCACCCGGGGCTGGAATGAGGCTGAATTTACCAGCGGCGGCATTGCAGTGGGAGAGATCGATCCCCGCACTCTGGAGTCAAAATTATGCCCGGGCGTCTTCTTTGCCGGCGAAGTATTGGATGTGAATGGGAGAAGGGGAGGCTATAACCTTGGCTGGGCCTGGGCCTCAGGACTGGTGGCGGGACTGAAAAGCCGGCGGGGCTGAAATCAATTTCAACTATATGGCCTTATTCCCCATGACCCTGGATATCTCCATAGTGCAGGCCCTGATTGGCGGAATCAGGTCCCGCATCTTTTGAACGCTGATTCTGACACTGGGGCCTATAGCAGCCAGCGCTGCCACCACGGTCCCGTCTTTGCCCTTGACCTGCACCGCCACAGAGCGGATTCCCAGTTCGTATTCCTCATCATCAAAAGCAAAACCTTCCCGGCGGATTATCGCCATTTCTTTGTTCAACAGGTTCAAATCCGTGATGGTGTTGGTGGTTCGGGCAGGCAAACCCTTTAAATTGAGGATTCTGGCCAGATTATCGGCGTCCATCTGGGCCAGAAATATTTTCCCGGCGGAAGTGCAATGCAAAGGCAGGGTTTCTCCCTCCCTGGAAAGCAGCTGCAGCTTATGGGAAGAGACCACGCAGGCTATGTCGGCGATCTCGCTGCCTACCAAAATCGATAAAGCGATGCTTTCATTGATATCCTTGCTCAGCTTTTGCATAAAAACCAGGGCCGTATCCTTAAGCTTGTTCAGCTCGCTCATCGAGTCGTAGTATTTTATAAAGCGATGCCCCAGACGGAATTTACCCCGGCTCCGCATTCGCTCCAGGTAGCCTCTTTGTGCCAACTCGGAGCAAATCCGGTAGACCGTGGAAGTATTCATGCCGGAAAAATGTACCAGATCTGCGATCCCCAACTCGATCTGAGGCTTTTCGAAGGCCTCCAGGATATCCAGGACTTTTTTAACTGTTTTCATGGTCGATCCTTTTACCCCCGTTTCAGGTGCATTATAGAAAAATCTGCAATTTATTTCAATGGTTATGGTCTAAATTAGAATTATATCCAATCTAATATAGACATTCAAGTATTATGAATGTATAATGTTAAAGAATTGACAGCATTGTATTAATCTAATTTAGAAAACTGGCCTTTTGGTCGTACAATATCAGGGTTTCGGCCGGAGGAGAATTGAAATGATAGTACCCAGTCATGCCAACCAGTTTACCTTTCAGACCGATTGGGTGGAAAAACGGGGGATATTGCTGGTGCTGGCCTTTTATCTGGGAGGACTGGGAGCGGCCTTATACCTCATGAGTCTATATTTCAGTTTTTACCCGGGTATGGTAACCGGGTTCTTAATTGTGCTGGTAGGAAAGAGCGGGTCGCACCTGTTGTATTTGGGCAGGCCGCTGCGGGCCTGGAGAGGCTTCCTAAGGCCACAGTCATCCTGGATCTCCCGGGGCTTGATTGCCATTTTCCTGTTCCTCATTCCGGCCGCGCTGCAGCTGGCTTCTGGCCTGCCAGGATCATCAGGGCTGCCCTGGAGTAGCGATAACTTAGTCCTGCAGGTATTTGTCTATCTGGGTGCCTTTCTCCTGATGGCCTATACCGGCTTTGCTCTATCCTCCGTCAGGGCGATACCGGCCTGGAATACCAGCATGATGCCGGTGATATTCATCGCCTATTCCATTCTGGGCGGCGCGGGCCTGGGCCTGGGGATAATTGCAGGGGCCGGAAAGGCCTTCGACCTGCAGGCCATCGAAATAATAGTTACCTGGCTGCTAATCATCGTGGCCGTATTGATGGGGATTTACCTGTGGGCAACTTATTATACCAGCCCGGCGGGCAGCCGTTCGGTGAGGGAACTGGTGAGGGGAAGGGCCTCTCCCTTCTTTCTGGGTGGCATGGTGTTTCTGGGGCTGATCATCCCCCTGGCAGTGGGAATCGTATCTCTGACCGTCACGCCGGTTCCTGCGCCGGTCTCAGTAATGGCCTCGGCCTGTGAGCTCATCGGCGGTTTTTCGATGAGATATTCCATCTTTAAGGCCGGTGTGTATGCACCGGTAGTTTAGTGGCCATGCGGCAAGTAGCAACGCACCAACGGGACGCAATGGGGAAATCGCGTGGACGATAAAAAAGCCTATGTCAGGATGCTGAAAAAAATCAGCTCGGACAAAGATATCGCTGTTTTTGCCAACTATCAGTGGAAAGATGCGCCTTCCGAGCAGAAAGGGAAACGCCAGGTCTTGCAGGGCCTGTGTCGATCGTGCATGGCCGGCGAGTGCAAGACCCTGGTCCACCTGGAAGATGGCGTGGTGGTGAAGATCGAAGGTAATCCGGACGCTCCGCCTAATTTCGGGGTCCTGTGCGGCAAAGGCATTTCCGAGATAATGAACTTTTACAATCCTTACCGGGTCAAGAACCCGGTTATACGGACTAATCCTGAAAAGGGACTGAATATCGATCCCAAATGGAAGGAAGTCACCTGGGATGAAGCCCTGGACTATATCGCCGGGCGTTTGCGCCAGGTCAGGGAAAAAGATCCCCGGGGCCTGGTGGTCTGCGAGGGGTTCGGACAAAGGGATACGCTTTTACGCGACCCATTTGCAAAGGCCTTTGGGACGCCCAACATTGTCTTTTCTCATGGTCCCCTTTGTGCCGATCATTATGCGACCTGCCTGGTGCATGCCGGTTTCCCTGTCGCTATTGCTGATTTTGAATATTGTAATTATCATGTAACTCTCGGGCGTTCGGCCGGACCCAATCAGGCCTCCGCCACGGGGTCCAGGCGGTTTGCCCAGGCCATAAAGCGCGGCATGAAGATAGTCTCGATCGACCCGCGCTCCTCTCTGGATGCCTCCAAGGGGGAGTGGGTCCCCATCCTGCCTGGCACGGAC
>JAGDMY010000153.1 GCA_017860765.1 Chloroflexota bacterium
GGACCCTTGGGCAAAGCTATCTTTATCGGCACGGGTTGACCCTTTATGGCTTTATTTTCTCCAGGACCTCTTCAGGCGATTGTAATTTGAAATTTTTGCCGGCCTTGACATCGGTCAAAAGATATCTCGGCTGGTTGTGATGTATTTCCAATTTCCAGGCCACATCAGCAGGTCCCCTCCCCCCCAGGTGCAACTTGACAATATAGCCCGCTCCGCGCAGAAGATCGGCCATGCTGAATCCCAGGCTGGCGGAATTCGGGTCCATCTTGACCATTATTTTAAGGGCGGGCCCGGGGGCCAGATCAACTGTTTTAATTAGTTTCATCAAAAGGTCAAGATAGAGGGCGAATCCAGAAGCCGGGGTCCTGCTGCCGCCCATGGCCGGAATCAGGGCGTCGTAACGTCCCCCGCCTCCCACCTTCTCTCCATCAACTATTAGATGAAATATCACACCGGTATAATATTCGAATCCCTGGACTGAAGCTATATCAATCTGATACTCATATCCCAGAGATTGCAGGGTATCAGCGATGAAGGCCAGGTCCTCGATTTGAGACTTTAGTTCAGGCAGATCTAAAGCCAGCGACGAGGCCAGGTTTTTGATAAAACCGGAGGTCTTGCCCTGTAATGCCAGCAAGGGGGCCAGTTCGGGTTTTTCTGCCTGGATTTGGGCCAGAGCTGCGGAATCCCCATCCAGGAGACGGTCGAAGACCTGGTTCTGTTCATCAGGGTTGAGCCCCAATTTCTGCAAAATGCCGCGGGTCAAGCCGGCATGCGACAATTTGAGCTCGACATTTCCCAGACCGAGCCTTCGTAACACTTCGATAGCCAGAGCAATTAATTCCACATCGGCCAGGGGAGAACCGATGCCAATAAGTTCAGCACCGAACTGCCATTTCTCCCGGCTTTTCTTCCCGGTCTCCTCAAAAATGAAGGTGTTGGCGATATAGAAAAGCTTGGCCAGTTCTTTGTTTGAAAGGCTCTCAATATAAAGCCGGGCCACCGGAATAGTGGCATCCGGCCGGAGCACCACCCTTTCACCGCTCCAGCCATCCCAGTCAAGGAAGGAATAGACTTTGCCGAGCATGCCGGGAGTAAGTGTCCCGGCCGAAGTAAACAGGTGCAGATATTCAACGGTGGGGGTCCTGACTTCCTCATAACCCCACTTCAGGCAGGAGCTGCGAAAGACCTCATTTATCAGGCGAAACTTTTCCATATCTTCCGGGAAAAGGTCGCGCATTCCTTTGCATCGTTCTACTTTCATATTCATCCTCAATGATTAAGGTAAATTTTACACTACGAAAACGCGGATAGCAATTAGGCCTCCCTGGCTTCCCTCTGCTTCACCGCCTCATACATGACTATCCCGGCGGCAACGGAAGCATTTAGAGAAGCTATGTGGCCCCTCATCGGAATGCAGGCCAGAAAGTCGCACCTTTTTTTGACCAGTTCAGAAAGTCCCTGCCCCTCCCCACCGATGACTATAGCGGTTGGCGGCCTGTAATCCAGAAGCCTGTAATTGATGTCACCCGCCTGATCGATCCCCACTATCCAGATATTGTTTTGTTTCAAGGTGACTATGGTCTGCGCGATGTTGACGACTTTTGCCACTGCAACATACTCCAGAGCACCGGCCGCCGCTTTTTCCACGGCAGGCGTAAGTCCAACCGCTCTCCTTTCGCGAACGATGACGCCATGCAGTCCAGCGGCATCGGCTGTCCTCAATATCGCTCCCAGATTGTGGGGGTCTTCGATACCATCCAGGATAAGATATATCGCCGGTTCGCCCCTGGTTTGCGAGATGGAGAGCAGAGTATCCAGGTCAACATAATCTTTGGCACTGGCAAAGGCGATTACCCCCTGGCTGGCCCTGGTCTCGCTCAGGCGGTTTATCGCGGAAGGTTCGACGTACTCGATCAGGATATTCTTCGTTCTGGCGATGTGAATGATCTCAGCAATTGCTCCATGTCGGGCGCAGTTCTTTGCCAGCCAAATTTTCCCGATCGTGCGGCCTGAGCGAAGAGCTTCCAGTACCGGGTTTCGGCCTTCAATGAGATTCGACATCTTTTTCTTTTTACCAAATTCTATGATATATTATTGTCACCGTATTTTAATCCAGCTATAATCATCTTACAAGAACACAACCTGGAAAATAATAAATATGTTTAGAACCATTCGCCTTTCGATATTCCTGGCCTTATTTCTTTTTGGCGCTGTTTCTCTGGCGGTCCAGGCAGATGCGCCACACGTAAACGTGCTCAAAATAAAGGGAACGATCAATCCCGTGTTGGCCGAGTATATTAAAAGGGGCATTGAAGAGTCCGCAAAAAGCGGGGCCGCGGCCTGCATAATCCAGATGGATACCCCCGGCGGCCTGGACAGCGCTATGAGAGATATTGTACAGAGCATTGTCAATGCCAGAGTGCCGGTAGTGGTCTACGTATCTCCCTCAGGGGCCCGGGCGGCTTCCGCGGGCGTATTTATCACGATATCTGCCCATATCGCGGCCATGGCCCCTAACACGGCTATCGGGGCGGCCCATCCTGTGGCCATGGGTACCAGCGGAGGAGAACAACAGCTGTCGGACGAGATGGCCCAAAAGGTGACCAATGATGCTGCGGCCTATATCCGCAGCCTGGCCAGTTCCCGGGGACGGAATGCCGATTGGGCCGAAAAGGCAGTCCGCGAAAGTGTCTCGATTACGGAAACTGAAGCCCGGCAGCAAAATGTGATAGATATTGTGTCCCCGACTCTGGAAGATCTCCTCACCCAGTTGAACGGCCGGAAAGTGATCCTGATGGATGGATCTTCCACGGTACTGGAGACCCAATCGGTCCAGGTAAATCAAGTCGGAATGGGCTGGATCGAAGACTTTCTTTTCACCATCAGCGATCCCAATATCGCCTACATTCTCCTGAGCATCGGCTCACTGGGGATAATGGCGGAAATATTCCATCCGGGAATGATTTTCCCGGGGGTCCTGGGAGCGATTTGCCTACTATTGGCCTTCTACTCTCTGGGGATGATGCCGGTCAACTGGGCAGGTGTGGCACTGATCATCCTGGCCTTCGGGCTTTTTATCGCTGAATTTTTTACCCCCGGATTCGGCGCACTCTTCGGATCGGGCGTGGTCTCTTTTATCATTGGTTCCCTGATATTGTTTAAAGGAGGGTCATCACCTTTGTTTCACGTTGATTGGTGGCTGATTGCGCTGGTGATAATTTTGGTAGCCGGCTTTGTGGCCTTTGCTGCGTTCAGGATAGCAGTGGTGTACCGGCGCCAGGCGACTACTGGCAAAGAGGACCTAAAAGGGAAAACGGCGGTAGTCCGCGTGGCTCTTGACCCTGAAGGAACGGTTTTGTATCAAGGTGAACTTTGGGCAGCTATTTCTAATTCCGGAAGAATCGAAGCCGGAGAGGAGGTGACAATAGCCAAAATTGATGGCTTAAGGCTTACAGTTACTAAAAAAGCAAAGGAGTAAGGGATATGTCAGCGACAAGTATAATAATCATCGTAGTAGTAGTCCTAGTCCTTCTGATTTTCTTGCCCATGACCATTAAAATAGTCCAGGAATACGAGCGCGGCGTGATCTTCAGGTTAGGAAGGTTAACCGGGGCCAAAGGACCAGGCCTGTTTTTGATCATTCCTTTTATAGACCGAATGGTCAAAGTAGACCTGCGGGTGGTTACCCTGGATGTTCCTCCCCAGGATGTCATCACCAAGGATAACGTGACCGTAAAGGTCAATGCCGTAGTCTATTTCAGGGTGGTCGATCCACAGAATTCAGTAGTTAAAGTACTCGACCATATCCGGGCAACCTCACAGATAGCCCAGACCACTTTGCGGAATGTCCTTGGCCAGGTGGAGTTGGATGAGCTGCTGGCCTCGCGCGAAAAACTCAACCAGATGCTACAGAAAATCATTGATGAGTATACCGAACCATGGGGGGTCAAGGTCAGTACCGTAAACATCAAGGATGTAGAGCTCCCGGAGACCATGAGACGCTCTATGGCTGCGCAGGCTGAAGCAGAAAGAGAGAGACGGGCTAAAATCATACATGCCGACGGTGAATTCCAGGCTTCCGAGAGATTGGCCCAGGCCGGTGCGGTGATCGCCAGAGAACCGACTACTCTCCAATTGCGTTATCTGCAGACTTTAACCGAAATTGCTTCCGAGAAAGCCAGCACGATAGTTTTCCCGCTACCAATAGAGCTATTCAAGGCTTTTGCCGCGAAATCGCCTGCCGCTGTGGATGAAAAACCGGCCAAGAAGTAGTAAGCGGTCTAGCCGGTAAATTGAAGTAAGCGAGCCTGGCCTGAACTCTCAGGGAAAACCTCTGAAAAACGGGCTAGGCTCCTTTTTCTCAATTTGCGGGTTTGCCATAAGGGAGTCCCTCATCTATAATATTTTTAACAACAATAAGGAGATATGAGATGGCGGGGGCACCCAAATTAAGGATTAAAAAATACTTTGGCAGCTCGACTATAGAGGAGATGGTTCTTAACCTGGATGAAGCCAGAGGGTATCTGAACTATTTCTGGCAGCCGGACCAGGCCAAACACACTGT
>JAGDMY010000154.1 GCA_017860765.1 Chloroflexota bacterium
GACGGAAGGGTCTTTTTTCCCCAGATGCGGAAAAATAATTCGGTCAAAACTGGCCCTGTCAACCTTACCGATTTCAGGCAACATTTTTATCCTCCGTGGAAATTGTTAATTCGCTTATCAGCGCAGCTTGAAAACCAATAAAAAACCAGAAGCTGGAAAGAAATACACTTCTGGTTAGATTATTTCCCTACGCTCGCATTACCGAGGTCAGGTTCAAAGGGTTGTCCCGATACGATGGGGACTCTCAGCCTTCCAGCGCCCCTAATTACTATTCAATTAGCGCAATTTTATCAGGTAACAGTCTGATTGGCAATAGGAAAGTGGATTACCTCGCTGCAGGATAATTGGTGGCACAAGCGTCCCTGCCTGTGAAGAATATTTTTTACTTTTTATTTGTATTTTTGACCTTTGACTTTTGTCTTTTGAATTTGCTCTGACTTGCATCTACAGCCCATGAACCTTATTATTTATCAGATGACGATAAAAAGACGCCTGTCCAAATCGATTCAAATCGGTGGAGTCACGGTGGGCGGTGGCGCACCCGTGTCGGTGCAGTCAATGACCAAGACAGACACCAGGGATATCAGGGCAACAGTCGAGCAAATCAAAGAGCTGGAAGAATGCGGCTGTGAGATTATTCGCTGCGCCGTGCCCGACTTGCAGGCGGCCGGGGCTCTCAAAGAGATTAAGCAAGACATTCGCATTCCTTTGATCGCCGACATTCATTTCGATTATCGCCTGGCGCTCGCGGCGCTGGAGTCCGGAGTCGATGGGTTACGATTAAATCCCGGCAACATCGCCGATCCGGATAAGGTAAGGGCAGTGGTCAGGGGTGCTAAGACCAGGGGTATTCCAATACGCATAGGCGTCAATTTCGGCAGCTTGCCGAAAGACCTCGACCCTTTACTGTCTATTCCTGAACAAATGGTGGAGGCGGCTTTTCGGCATATCCGTATTTTGGAAAATCTGGATTTCGACCTGATCAAAGTATCACTGAAGGCTTTCGACGTGCCGACTACCATCGAGGCTTACCGACAAATTGCTGATAAGATACCTTATCCCTTGCATATCGGCATTACCGAAGCCGGAACTCCCCGGCAGGGGATGATTCGCAGCGCCGTGGGAATTGGGATTTTACTTGCTGAAGGTATTGGAGATACCCTCAGGGTATCCCTGACCGGACATTCTCGGGAAGAAGTCTACGCGGCATATGAGATCTTAAAGAGCCTCAACCTGAGAGAGCATGGTCCTTCCCTTGTAAGTTGTCCCACCTGCGGCCGTACAGAGGTGGACGTTGTGGCACTGGCCGGGCAGGTTGAGCAGTATCTGTCCAAGATCAAGAAGCCGATTAAAGTGGCCGTGATGGGCTGCGTGGTCAATGGCCCAGGTGAAGCTAAGGACGCCGATATTGGGGTCGCCTGCGGCAAAGGCAAAGCCGTCCTCTTTAAAAAAGGCCTGCAGTTAAAGACTCTGGAAGAAGCCGAGATATTTCCTGAATTGGTCAAGGAAATAGAGAAACTTTAATATTTTGAACTGGAGAAAAGATGCGCGTATCAAAACTTTTCGGGAAAACTTTGAGAGAAGTGCCGGCGGATGCCGATACCATTAGCCACCAGTACCTGGTAAGGGCGGGTATGATCGGTCAATTGACAGCCGGTGTTTATTCTGTGCTTCCGCTGGGCGTGCGGGTACAGAGAAAAATAGAGAATATCATTCGGGACGAGTCGAACAAGGCCGGCGGACAGGAAGTCATTATGCCTGTCATACATCCTCTTGAGCTGTGGCAGAAGTCGGGACGCGATGTTTTAATGAGTGATGTACTCTACCACTTTAAAGACCGCCGTGCTCATGATATGGTCCTCGGTCCTACCGAAGAAGAGGTCATTACCGACCTGGTGAGCCGCAATGTCCAGAGCTATCGCGATTTACCTTTGATGCCTTATCAAATCCATACCAAGCTCAGGGACGAACCCAGACCCCGCGGCGGTCTCCTGCGCGTCCGCGAGTTTGTGATGCATGATCTGTATAGCTTTGATGTGGATGAAGCCGGGCTGGATTTCAGCTATAACAAGATGCGCCAGGCTTATGCCAATATCTTTGCCCGTTGCGGACTGCCTGCCCTGCTGGTAGAAGCGGACAGCGGCGCCATCGGCGGGAAAGATTCCTACGAGTTCATGCTGATCGCCGCCAGTGGCGAAGACGAGATCATTTTTTGCGAGGCCTGCAAATGCGCCGCCAATGTAGAAAAAATGGTCAGCGTTAAAAGCAAAGTCGAGGTTGAAAAACCCCTTCCGCTTGAAGAAGTCAATACTCCTGGAGTCACCACCATCGATGCTCTGGCAAAGTTTCTCAAAATCGATTCTAACCGAACCTTGAAGGTGGTCCTTTACATGGCCGATGGTGAACTGGTGATGGCGATGATCCGGGGCGACCTCGAAATAAATGAGATTAAACTTAAAAAAGTCCTGCACATTACCGATCTAAGGTTAGCTACAGAGGCTGAAGTGGCTGCCGCCGGACTTTCCGCCGGATATATTTCGCCCGTTGGTTTGGATCATAAAGTCAAGGTAGTGGGCGACGATTCGGTCGTCGCCGGGGTCAATTATGTAGCCGGCGCCAATAAGAAGGATACGCATTTTAGAAACGTCACCTATCTGCGCGATTTCAAAGTAGATGTCCTCCAGGACATCGCCAAAGCCCGGGCGGGAGAAAGTTGTCCTCAGTGCGGCTGTGCCCTCTCATCTACCCGCGGCATTGAGGTCGGTCATATCTTCAAGCTGGGAACGCTGTACAGCGAGAAAATGGGAGCGATATTTATTGATGAAAAGGGAGCGTCCCGGCCGGCTGTCATGGGGACCTATGGCATCGGTGTAGGCCGTTTGATGGCGGCTGCGATTGAACAAAATCACGATGACAAAGGGATTATCTGGCCAATCTCGATCGCTCCCTTTCAGGTGCATCTCACCGGTTTATTCATGGATAATCCGAAGGTGGCTGAAGCGACTGGTAAGCTTTATCAAGCGCTGGCAGACCAGGGTATCGAAGTGCTCTTTGACGACCGTCTGGAATCACCGGGGGTGAAGTTCAACGATGCCGACCTGATAGGAATTCCCTTCCGCGTCACCCTGAGCCCTCGGACTTTGGAAGGGAGCAACGTGGAATTTAAGCGCCGCACGGATAAGAAAGCCCAGGTTATGCCCTTAGCCGGAATCGTAGATTATTTGAAGGACCTGATCGACAAAGAACTGAAACATCTCAGCGGATGATACATTATGACCCCTGCGAAGCTTGTCTCCTGACCCTTTCTCGACAGGGAAGCGGGGGTCAAAACCGCAATATAGAACGATCCTTTAGATTCCCGCTTGTGCGGGAATGATGATTTATCCTTCTACGGTATCGCACTTCCCGTCGTAATGATGTTAGCGATATCGCCATAAGTTATTACCAGAATCAAAGCAATCAGTATGACGAAGCCTATTAAGTGCACCAGTCCTTCCGTCCTGGGCGAGATACGGCGGCCGCGGCGGATCATCTCCAGAATAACGAAGGCTATTCTGCCTCCATCCAGCGCCGGAAGCGGCAAAAGATTGACGATACCCAGGTTGATGCTGATAAAGGCGGCGAATTCGAAGAGCGGACTCATGCCTGCACGGACTACCTCTCCAGTCAACTGGGCCATACCCACCGGTCCGGTTATCTGAGGCGCCGCTGCTCCGATAATCCAGCGTATGATCTCGTTTTTGAACAGGACCATCGTCTGACCGATTTCTGTTAGCCCCATCGGGATGGCTTTCCAGAACGGTTCGCTCTGTTTCACAATAGTTGGATTCGAAGGAGGGACGGCCAGCTTGATTCCGGTAGCCCCCTGTCCTTCGGGAGGATTCAGGCGCGGCACTAATTCCACAGTCTCCATGGACGAATCAGGATGCTGGACTGTGATATTAACTTTGTTATTGACGTTGAGCTGTATGTTACGCTGGAGTTCCGCGCTATTATTGAGCTTTTCGTTATTGAAACTGAGCACCGTGTCACCGGGTTGGATTCCGGCTATGGCAGCCGGAGAATTTTCTGAGACACTCTCTATTTTTACCGGGTAGACCACAATATCATGGGGAATCATAAAGGCGATCGAGAACAATATGATGGGCAGGAGGATGTTCATTATTGAGCCTGCCGCGAGCACCAGTATACGTGTCCCATAGCCTTTGCTGGCCAGGCTGCGCGGGACTTTAGGGTCCTCCTCGCCCGCCAGTTTAACAAAACCGCCCAGGGGCAAGGCGTTGATTGAATACAGTGTTTCCCCCCGCTTTATGCCCCAGATCCGCGGAGGAAATCCGAGACCAAACTCCTGGACCTGTACACCCCTGGCTTTGGCCGTGAAAAAGTGTCCGACCTCGTGAGCCAGGACCAGGATGATAAGCATGACCAGAAAAGTGACTATCGTAATCAGGATTTCCAATGATTGACCTCCACCCTTGCCCATTCATCCGCCGCAAGAATATCTTCTATTTTCGGATTTAAGGTGTTTTGATGTCTTTCTAAAACCCTCTCCATAACCTTA
>JAGDMY010000155.1 GCA_017860765.1 Chloroflexota bacterium
AGGCTCTTGTCACTGAATATCCGGAGCCACTGGTCCCTCTCCCTGGTGGCAAAGGCCTTCTCAAAAATGGATACCAGATGCTCCGAATTTATCATCCGTTTCTCGGGAGTATCAAATCTGGAGTCGTGTTCCAACTCCCCGCGACCCAGAAACCGGCACAGTGTTAACCAGTCCTTGTCCCGCATGCGTATCATGAGCCACTTGCCATCAAGGCAGCGGTACTTGTTTCGCAATGGGCCCATATTCTTATATTCGACATAATCACGTTTTCCCAGAAGAGCTGGCAGGTTACCTATATACATCAGGTAAGCAGCCGTGCCGAGGAGGGACACTTCCACCTCCTGGCTAACACCAAAGCGTTCGCGCATCAAGAGCGCGATTACCATTTGATAGCTGGCCATGATGGCAGTTGAATGGTCAATTATCCCAAAGCGGGCAAACACGGGCTCATCTCCACCCAGAGCATACATCATACCTGACCGGGCCTGGCCATGGGGGTCAAAACCGCCCCTATCGGCGTCAGGGCCACGGGTGCCATAGGCGGTGATGCGGGCGTAGATTATCCTGGGATTAATTCTGGACAATGTTGGATAGTCCATTTGCAGCTTTTGAATGGTTTCAGAGCGGACGTTGGTGAAAAATATATCTGATTTGTTTACCAGATCATAGGCCACCTGTCTGCCTGCGGCCTGTGCCAGATCAAGCGTGATGCTCTTCTTGCCCCGGTTGGCCCCCTGGAACAATATCTCACTATCCCCGCTGACCTCGAGACCGGTTAAATCAGCCTGTCGGAAAGGGTCGCCTTCGCCATGCTGCTCTAGCTTGATAACCTCGGCTCCCATATCGGATAGGATGGCAGAAGCGCCCGGACCGGCATAAAAGATTCCCCATTCTAAAATTCGTATGCCTTCTAACGGCTTGTGCATTTCGTTTGCTACTCTCCTGGTAAATGAAATCCTGGTTACAGTTCCTCGAGTTCCAAGTGATTATAGCATTATTGTTATGGCTCATGAAAATCAGGTGCGGTAACATTTTCCGCCTTTCTGCAAAAAGCTTATGCTCGTTGGTATCCAACGATTCCTGTAAAAAGGTTGTAAAAAGGTTATGCATTGTTGGTATAACGATATGGGTATATAATTTGCTTAAATGCTAAAAAGGTAAATCCCGGTCGATCCATGGGCCGGGAAAAAATAAAAATTAGAGGAGGAATCCACTAAATGGGCTTGAATTTGAAGGGAAAAGTAGCCGTAGTAACAGGCAGCGGGAAAGAAGGCATCGGCACAGCTATAGCCAGAGCTCTGGCAAAAGAAGGGGTCAAAGTAGTGGTCAATGACATCGCCCAAACCCCCGAAGGAGGCTACCTGGTCGATAAAGTAGCGGACTCCATCAAAAAGGCCGGGGGTACTGCTGTAGCCAATCACGACAGCGTAACCACCATGCGGGGTGGGGAGAATATTATAGACACCGCCATCAAAAACTTCGGCAAGATCGATATTCTGGTAAACTGCGCCGGCAATTTTCTTATAGAGCGCAGCTGGGATTTTACGGAAGCCCAATGGGATTCACTAATAGCGGTGCATATCAAGGGTCACTTCGCCTGTATAAAAGCGGCACTCCCCTACATGATCAAACAGAGGGGCGGGCGGATTATCAATTTCTCTTCGGTAGCGGCCGCTTTCACGCATTTCAGCATCGGCTACAGCACCGCCAAAGCCGGGGTTATGGGTTTGACGCTTTCTCTCGCCGGGGATGTGCAGGAATTCGGCATCACGGTAAATGCCATACTGCCCAGCGCCGTAACCGCCCTTTTCCCGCAGGAAGACAGAAGCCTGGGCCTGGGGGATAACATGCCGGTCTCTCACTGGCTGGGGCCGGAATATATTGCACCTTTAATTACCTATCTGGCATCGGATGAGGCGCAAAGGATAACCGGTCAACTGGTGTTTTCATCAGGCGGGGATTTGTGCCTTTACCAGAGGCCGCTGCAGATGCCCGGGCCCCACCAGTTCATCCGGAAAAATGGCAAGTGGACTGCCGAAGAGATAAAGGAAGTTTTTGAAAACCTGATACCGAAACAACCCTATGTTGATCTGGATAAGGGGTTGCCTCCCCAGAAATAAAGCAGGCTGCGGCACTAGACCCGGCCAAACTCGTCGAGTTCAGACGCTTATTGAATAAGCCGGATCATAGGAGGTTTTGAGGAGCCCAGTTTGATAGCCCGGAGGAATTCACAAAGGACTCGGGCTATCACGGGTCCCTGCCTTGATCGGCCTCAGCAATACTGCCATCACCAGACCGGCAACCACAAGTGCACCGCACCATATGAAGGCCCATCGGTAGTTGCCGTTGGTATCGAAAACATACCCCGCTACAAAGGGGCCTAAAGCACCACCCAGGGCTCCTATGAGGCTGCTTAAACCCAGAATCAGACCATGTGACCTCATTCCGAACAGCTCGGCACACAAAGTAGATACCAGGGGGGCGTTGCCACCATTTCCAAAAGATACGATAAACACCAGCAGGCCAATTAACCAGGCTTCAGATACAGGCAGCAATAGCAATAAAATTGCCAGCATCGGAATCAGGCAGATAACATAAACTTTTCTGACCCCAATTCTGTCAGCACCGATTCCTACCGCCAAACATCCGAAGAGAAATCCAGCGCTTAATACCGCCAAAATATTAGCCGCAGCGGCAGATGAGATTCCCAGGTCAGTAGCATGGGGCACGATGTGCACCATCAGAGTACTCAGACAGAATTGGCTGGAGAAGAATGCCATGGTAACGATCCAGAATTGCCTGGTGGAAACAGCTTCCTTCAAAGAAAAGGATTTAAGGATTATTATAGGCTCCGCTTCTCTTATTTCGGGTTTGTCCTTTTCAGCGGAGGTTACCCGTACGCCGCGATATGGATCGCCTCTGAGGAATTGGGCCGCCAAAACAATGATCACCAGGGCCACAGCCCCTATAATTAGATAGCTGTTTTGCCAGCCGGCAGTGGAGATAAGCCAGTTGACTGCCGGTGGCGTGAGCAATCCTCCCAGAGAACCTCCTATGAATACGATACCGGTCATCAGGTTTCTTCTTTGCGTAAACCACCTGGCTATGGTCGACATTTGCGGAGCGAACACCCCTCCCATTCCTACCCCTAAAATAACCACGTAGTAGAGGTATAGCTGCCAGACCGCACTGGTTCGCGACATCAGCATGAACCCGGCACCTGCCAGAAAGCCACAGATTGTTATGACAACCCTGGGACCGAGTCTGTCATTTAGACCGCCCATGATAATACCGGACAGTCCCTGCATGATTCTGGAAAATGAGAAAGCACCGGAGATAAGTGCCCTGGACCAGCCAAATTCGTTGATTAAGGGTTTGAAGAAAATTCCTGAAGTAGCACTCGAACCTACCATCGCCAGTTGGATAATGAAAATAAGGCCCACAATAATATAGCCGTAGAAAAAGGAGGCCTTTGTTTTAGCGGGCAAAGCAGGTTCCGGTTTTATCATCGAGAACTGGTTCCTTCCTGGCTGCACGAGATGCAACGGAATAATTATAACATACGGGGAAGCTGCTTCGGTCGGGCAATATGCGAGATCCTCATATTCCGATGCGACATGCTTCTATACCGCCGGGGCGAGACCAGGGAGAGATCCCTGGTTCATCCGGTTACTTTTTTGATGTTATTCCGGCGAGGTCACCAACTACATTAACCAACGACTGCCCGGCAGGTATGACAATCTTGGAGTTACTCTGCAGGGATTCTGCAACGGTTTGCAGCTGCCTGAGCAGCTGGGCATTGCCCACGAAATAGGCATTGGCCGCTTCATTTACCAGCTTAATAGCCTGGGCCTCACCTTCTGCCACCAGGATCTTGGACTGTCTCTGACCTTCAGCCTCCAGAATGAGGGTTTGTCTCTCACCCTCAGCCTGTTTGATCTTGGCCCTCTTCTCACCATCAGCCTTCGTTTCTGTGGCGGTGGCAAAGTCGACCGCGGCTATCTTCTGATTGTTGGCAACTACCACATTGTTCATAGCCTCCTGGACCCCCACGGGAGGACTGATCTCCTTCAACTCCGTTCGGACGATCTCAATTCCCCAACTCTGGGTCTCAACAGTGAGCTGGTCGTAGAGGGATTTGTTGATCTTGCCTCTTTCGCTGTTGGCTTCCATCAGGTTCATCGTGCCGATGATGTTCCGGAGCGTGGTCCTGGCCAGGGCCACTATCTGAACCTTGTAGTTGTAGACGTTGTACTCGGAAGCCTTCACGCTTTCCTCATCCGACTTCACCTTGAAGTAGACCTGGGCGTCCACCTGGGCATTCAGGCTGTCTTTGGTTATTATTTCCTGCCCACCGGCGTCCACCATCATTTCCGTGATGTTGACCTTAATCAGGCGCTCCACGAAAGGTATGATCCAGATAATACCGGGATTCCCGAACCTGTTGTACTTTCCGAACCTCTCTACCAGTCCCCTGTCGGTAGGCCTGATGGTATTAAGCGACAGAGAGATGTAAACGATAAGCAAAAATGCGAC
>JAGDMY010000156.1 GCA_017860765.1 Chloroflexota bacterium
TGGGACCCCGAGTCAGCCAGCATCATGACCGCGAGGGGAATAATAATCCCGATAAAAATTGTGGCTGACCAGAACAGGGCTGCCAGGTTGCCTCTGACGACGCTGATAACGGAATTATGGGCGGCGGTGCTGTTATAGGTGGAGACCCACAGGTGGAGCGCGATGATGATGGCGTAGACCACCAGGACACCCACGGCAAAAATCCTGACCTCGGCGAATTGAACAAAACCGGTCAGGGAGGCGACTGCCAGCAGGATTGAAGCTCCGGCAGCCAGTCCGGCGATAACGAAAAGGACCGGCATAATGGTGGAGTTCCAGAATTTGATGCAATTGACATAACTTACGACAAAACCGCTGTACATTGCGACGCCCAGAGCCATAAACCCGGCTATTATCTTAAATACGATTTCCCAGGGGGTCCCCGGCGCCCAGTAGGTCAAAGCCATCTGGATGGCGGCCGCGCCGATAAAAAAGATGACGAAAAGAAAGCCGCGGGATATCCAGGATGAATTAGGCCGGGAGGCCATCCTCCAGACAATCGCTTTATTATTCAGGTGGGCCATATCAAACAGGCCCATGCCCAGGGCAAATATCCAGGCGACCAGCATGCCTATCAAATTATTGAAATATAACGAGGTCAGATAGAGGCCGCCGGCTACGCCCCCGCAGAAAAAGGCGAAGGCAATCAGAGATCCGCTTCCCTCCGCCCAGTGGGTAGCCGGAGTATCTTTTACCATAAAATCCCAGGGTTGACTTTGCTGCATCTCTCTTACCTCCTCGCCTATACCTCTGATTTTATTATCAGCGCAGGGAGATCTGCGCACAACATAGAAGATTTTATACAGTCATAAAAAAACTCGAGGCTGATTGGTTTGCCGGAGCCAGGCAGGCTGGAAATGGGCCTGCAGAGAGAAAATGTTTATAGATCTATAAAAACGTCTATGTAAATTTCCGGGGTCCTGTGATAAGATGAAATTGCCTCCCCCGGCAAAATCCTTTAAATGATTCGAGCTGAAGCAGTACAGGGGCAGGGACGAAGATGGTAGCGAACCTGAATGCCGACGATTTAATTATTTTTTATTTTGTGGCCAGGGAGAAGAGCTTAAGCTCGGCGGCGGAAAAGCTCTTCCTCACCCAGCCTGCGGTTACTTATCGCATTAAAACCCTGGAGGAGTATACCCGGGTCAAGCTGCTGGATATTAAAAAGAGGCAGGTTGCGCTTACACCTCACGGACAGGAACTGTTCAAGTATGCGGAAGAAATCTATCGCCAGCTTGCCAATGCCGGGACCTACCTCAAATCCGCCAAGGAGTCCTATCTGCGGGCGGGCATCGCCTCGATGTATGTTTCCATAGTCAGTCCGGTGATTAAAAAAATGTTCGAAGAACACCCTGAAGTCAAGTTGACGGTGAGAAGCGGGGATGCCAGCTCCATGGTACAGGATGTCCTGGACTCCTACCTCGACCTGGCGATCGTCCCACAATTCGATTACGAAAAAGAGAAGGTGACTAGCGTTACGGTATCTAACCCCCAGATGATCGTTTGCTTTGCTTCGTACAACCTGGTTATCACCAGGGAACCCCTGGCGTGGAAGGACCTTCCCAACTATCCCCTGGTAAGCGGTCCCGAGGACTCGGTTATCCGCCGGATGATATTCAATAAACTCAAGGAGAAGGGACTGGAGGTCCAGACGCTGGCGGCCGAGGTGAATGACATGGAGTGGTGCAAAACGCTGGTCGAAGACGGCAAGGGCCTCAGCTTCACCATTATCGAGGATATTAAAGAGGCCCTCGCCAGAAGGCGACTCAAGATCGTTCCTTTAGAGGAAGATTTGTATCTGACGGCAGAAGCTGTAATGCGCCATGAGATGTATATCAACCCCAGCGTCAGGGAATTTATTGCCCTGGTCAAGCGGGCCTTCGGCTACACAGACGGAGAAAATCCCCCCGGGATGGCGCCCCTCAATTAACTATAATCGATAAATTTTTAGTAGTTACCGCCACCACAACGTCACTTACCTGAACGGTAAAAACATAAGTCCCGGCGGTCTTGGGTGTCCCTGAGATAGTCCCCGTCTTTTCATCCAGCGATAGTCCATCGGGCAGGGCGCTGTCGGCGATGCTCCATTTATTCCCGCCGCTCCCTCCGGAGGCACTCAGCGTCTGAGAGTATGCCTGGCCGATCTTTCCCGCCGGCAGTGCGGCGGTATCAATTGTCAGGGCAGGATTGATGGTGATGGATATCTGCTGGGTGGCGGTTTTACCCAGAGCATCGATAGCCTGGAAGGTGAAGGTGAAAGTGCCGGCCCTGGCTGGCATCCCATAGACAATCCCATCGGCAGCGCTCAGGGATAAGCCTTCAGGCAGGGAACCGCCCACTATAGACCAGGTGGGGGTCCCGCTGCCGCCGGTGGCGGCGAAAGTCAGGTCATAAAAGGCTCCGACATCGCCCCCGATGGCCGAAGTAGTGGTTATCTTGAGCTCCGGTTTGATAGAAAGGTAATAGGTCTTATTGGCCGAATCCCCCGAACTGTCCTTGAGCTGGACGGTGATGACAAAGGTGCCATCCGCCCGGGGAGTCCCGGAAATGGCCCCGGTGCCCGGGTCCAGGGCCAGTCCAGCCGGCAGGGCCCCGTCGGTAATGGCAAAGGAGTTGCCGCCGCTGCCGCCTGAAGTGGCAATTGACTGAGAATAAGCGGCCCCAACTTCTCCATCGGCCAAGGAAACAGTATCGATGCGGGGCAGCGGGGGTTTAATCTTGATGGTCAAGGCCTGCGTGGCAGTGCGGGTGCCGTTGCTGACCTGGACAGTGAAGTTGAAGGTCCCCGCGGAGTTGGGTATTCCGTTGATGCTGCCGGTACTGGCCAGACTTAAGCCGTCAGGCAGTGAACCCGAAGCTACCGTCCAGGAAGTCTTGCCGCTGCCTTCGGCTTTCAGGGTCTGCGAATATTTTATCCCTATCTGACCTTCGGGCAGAGAGGTGGTGCTGATGGTCAGGGATTCTGCAGGCGGCGGACTCGTTACCGGTGTGCCCTGGCTGCAAGCAGCGAGCCAGGATATAGCCAGCAGCGAAGCTGCGATGAAAGCCAAAAGCATTATCTTTTTAAACATCCTGAATTTCTCCATGCTGTTCAAATTAATACCCCGTTTACTAACTATATTGAATCACATTTTGAGGCCGGATTTCCAATCGCGCTCCGGGCGAGATCAGGAATCTGTAACCACCATATCACATAATTATTAAGAATCGGTTAACTAATGAGAGGTCAGGCGAACCGACGGCCAAAAGGGCATTGACATAAACGAAAAAGCGTGATATATTTTCTTTACGTAAATACCTAGACACTCTAGGTAAAGCTATAATATAATTATAGATCAAGAACAGAACAGGGGAAGTAGGGGAAGCTGGCGGCGGAGAGCGCCGGTATTGGGGCTATTAGACAAGAAGGGGCTGTCAGTGGCAAGGAAATCCTCGGAGGTGAGGACTGTGGAAGAAACTTTATACGACGGGCAAACCCTGAAGCAGGCTTTCAAATCGGCCGAGGCCATCCTGGAAAAGCGCATCGATGAGGTCAATGCCCTCAACGTTTTCCCCGTGCCGGACGGGGATACCGGCATCAATATGTACCTCACTCTGCAGTCCGCCAACGAAGCGGTAAAAGAGCTTTCTACCACATCCGCGGCTGAAATTGCCTCCAAGGCAGCCATGGGTGCCCTCCTGGGTGCCCGCGGCAACTCGGGTGTGATTTTCTCTCAGATCATGCGCGGCCTGGCCAAAGGCATGGAGATGAAGGAGAAATTTTCCGCCTTTGATTTCGCTCAAGCCCTTCACAACGCCTCGGACAACGCCTATAGGTCAATTGCCGAGCCGGTAGAGGGGACTATACTGACGGTCATTCGCGAGGCCTCGGACATGGCAGTGCGCCAGGCTAAACGGGGCGCCGACCTGAAACAGACCATTACCGCCGTGGCTTCCCAGGCTAAAGATACGGTGACCAGGACCCCAGAGATGCTGCCGGCCTTAAAGGAAGCCGGTGTGGTGGATGCGGGGGGCAAAGGCCTGTTTTACTTTTTTGTGGGCATGAAGGACTTTATCGCCAAGAAAATGAGCCAGGTAGAAGTGCATCAGGCTGCCTTTGCCAGGCCGGGTCGGGCTGCGGATGAACTCAGCTACGGTTTCGATCTTCAATTCTTGATCGAAGGGCACAATTTGCCGCTGACGGAAATCCGCGAGAAAGTGACTTCCATGGGGGAATCGGTGCTGGTGGTGGGAGATGAGAAACTTATCCGGGTGCACGTCCATACCCGGCAATCACAGGCCATCATGGACTATTGTGCTTCCAAAGGAAGCCTGAAGGATATTATCAACGATAATATGGACCTGCAGGTCAAGAGCTTCAAGAACCGCCGCAATGGAGAGAAGCAGTCTGCCAGGTCCAACGGGCAGCGCCGCCGGGGCCGCAATCCCCGCGCTCAGCTGAGCAACTCGGCCATCAGCCCCTAGCTTAAGTTGCTTATTTTTACCTCTGA
>JAGDMY010000015.1 GCA_017860765.1 Chloroflexota bacterium
TCCACCCTGAACTTCGGCCGGCTCTAAGATAGCGCCAGTTCAACGTCTGCGTAAAACGACCCAGAATACCATTATAATTCCGATGATGATCAAGATTGCCGGACCGGTAAAAATCCACCCCACTATGCTGCCGACTCCCACACCCAGAAGGATGAGGCCGATAATAACCTTTCCACCTACTGGACGGCGGTGCTCCGGCCTTAAATTATAGGCAGCCTTCAATAAAAGAATCGCGCCGGTGCCGGCCAGGAAGACCGACCAGCCCTGCCACCAGGGGGCGGTCACCAGGTTGGCTAGAGTCAGTAGAGCGACAATCCCTCCCCAGATAAGTATGGCGGCATACATAACAGCCCGGGCCGGGTTTCGCCGGAATTTTTCATCGGACTGTTTCTCAGACCGCTTTTCGTCTTCTTTTTCCCGCTTCTCCTCTTCCTTTTCGTTGCGCCGTCTCTCGGCCATTTGAGGCCTCCTTATGCTAGTAATCGCCGGATTGAGGCGAAAAAATAGTGACGAAGTAGTTCGGTTAAAAACGTCCTGATAAATGGAATTAACTTGACAGAATTTGAGTTTAACCCCCTATGAAGCGAAAGTCAATAGTTTGCCAATCGTTGAAGGCTGAATGGGAATTTGTGATAATATTATTAGCATTGGAGATTATCCGGTATGGGCGCTAAGAAGATTGTGCTGACCTGTGAATTCAACTGCCGCAGCTGCCAAAACCGCTTTGAACTGCCGGTGCCCAGGGGACCGGGGGAAGAGAAGAAGTTGAGCTGCCCCAGATGCGGGTCCAGGGATATTGCGAGGATTAAATCTGGAGAATACGCTGCACCCCCGTGTGGAGGCTGATAACGCTAAAGGCAAGGCCGTGAGCCTTGCGCCAGCACAAGCCAGCCCGGCGGCTTGAGGTTTGCTATTTTTGAGGGACTAACCTATCATATAGGATGAGATTGGGGCTTCTTTAAGCTCAGTGGCGTTGCACAACCATTACTGAAACAGCAAGAAAAATCTCAGCAGTGTAATCTTGAGGAGACACGTTTGTCCGAACAGGTTTTTATTAATTGCGGTCAAGGTGGACCGCTCCGGGTTTACGTTGAGAATAAAAAAATTGTAAGAGTTTGTCCCTTGATTCTGGACGATACTGATGCCCCCTCGTGGGAGATAAAAGCCCGGGGCGCTGAATTTAGCCCGCCCCGCAAAGTTTGCCTGCCGCCTTACTCCCTCACCGAGAAAGCGCGGGCCTATTCGGACGATAGAATCAAATATCCGATGATACGGGTGGATTTTGATCCCTCAGGTGAGAGACATCCCGAGAACCGCGGGAGGTCAGGCTACCGTCGCCTGGCCTGGAATGAAGCCCTGGATATTGTTGCCAATGAGATGAAGCGGCTGCGGTCCAAATATGGCCCGTCAGCCATAATGTCGCGGCCTTCATCCCATCACAACTGGGGTCACTTTGGTTACCGCACCAGCGTTTGGGCCAGGTTTTTCAATGTAATAGGTTTCACTGAAATAGTAGACAATCCGGATAGCTGGGAGGGATGGCACTGGGGGTCTACCCATGCCTTCGGTTTCTTCTGGCGGTTTGGTCTACCCGAGCAATATGATCTGCTTGAGGATGCCCTTAAAAATACCGAGCTTGTGGTGCATTGGGGCAATGACCCGGATTCGACCCATGGCGTTTATGGAGGCCAGGAATCGGCAATATGGCGTTTATGGCTCAAGCAGCTGGGCATTAAACAGGTCCATATTGACCCTTTCTGCAATTTCACGGCGGCTATCCTGGGTGATAAATGGATTCCTCCCCGTCCGGGTACTGATGCGGCTATGGCTGAGGCCATTGCCTATGTCTGGTTAAAAGACGGCACATATGATAAAGATTATGTGGCAACCCACACGCTGGGTTTTACCGAGTTCCGGAAGCATATTATGGGAGAAGAGGACGGCCAGCCGCGAACACCGGAATGGGCTGCGAAGATATGCGGGGTCGCTGCCAGGGTGATCACGGCCCTGGCCAGGGAATGGGCATCCAAGCGAACGATGCTGGCAGCCGGCACCAGGGGCGGGGAATCGGGCATATGCCGCCAGGCTTACAGCACCGAATGGTCTCGCCTGATGGTCTACCTGCAGGCGATGCAGGGCCTGGGTAAGCCCGGAGTGAATATCTGGGGTACCACCATGGGAGCCCCGTTTAACCCCAGCCCGGATTTTCCAGGCTACAACTCCGGAGGCATTAATCGAATTTCTGCCAGCCAGGCAGTCAACCCGGTGAAACAGCGTATCCAGCGTCTACTGGTCCCTGAAGCTATCTTGAATCCTCCAGTACATTGGCATGGACACGGGACCTGCGGAGGTTCCCTGGAACAGCAGTTTCAAAAGTACACTTATCCTCTTCCGGACTGCTCTGAAGTGAAGATGTTCTACCGCTATGGAGGCTCTTTTATCAGCACCATGGTAAACACCAGTCAATGGCTCAGAATGTACCAGAGCCCCAAGCTGGAATTTGTAGTTAATCAAGACTGCTGGTGGTGTAATGAGACCAGATCGGCTGACATAATTTTGCCGGCCTGTACCAACCTGGAACGCAATGACATCAGCGAATGGGCCCATCCCGGAGGGGCTTCACTCCATAGTTCGTGTGAGTGCAACCACCGGATCATCCTTTACCAGCAAAAGTGCGTTGAACCGCTTTTTGAATCCAGGTCCGATTATTGGATTTTTACCCAGCTGGCTGACAGGCTGGGAGTAAAAGAAGAATATACTGAGGGCAATAGCGAGGAAGATTGGATTGAGAAGATGTTTTATGCCTCGGAGTTGCCGCAATATATTTCCTTCGACGAGCTCAAGAAAAAGGGTTATTATGTGGTGCCCGTGCCGGAAAATTATAAGCCGACTCCTGGCCTGCGCTGGTTTTATGAGAATCGGGTTTGCGATACGCCGGACTACCGCAATCCTAAACTGGGAACGGAGAAGGGACATGAGTTGGGCACCCTCAGCGGCAAGATAGAATATGTCTCGGAGAGCCTGAAGAAATACACTCCGGATGACAGAGAAAGGCCACCTACCGCACGCTATATACCCAGCTGGGAAGGCTACGATTCCAAACTGGCCGGCAAATATCCCCTGCAGTTGATCTCTCCACATCCTCGAATGTCGTTCCATACCCATCATGATGTTCACTCGCGCTGGTTGAGTGAGATTCCGGCTAACCGGGTATTCAAGGATGGTTATTACTGGCACACGGTCCGCATCCATCCCCGGGATGCCGAATCCAGGGGTATCAGCGACGGTGATATTATCAAACTTTTTAACGACCGCGCTACTGTGCTGGGCGTCGCTCAGGTCACCGAGCGTATGAGGCCCGGCGTAGTCCATTCTTACGAAGGTTCCAGCCTGTACGATCCTATAGAGCCGGGCAACCCTGCCAGTCCCGATAAAGGCGGCTGTGTAAATATGCTGACTCCGGGAAGATTGATTTCGGCCAACGTGCCGGGCATGGCCCCGAACTCCTGCCTGGTCCAGGTCGCCAAGTGGGGGGGATAACCAAAGGGCTCCCGTTGGTCTGAAGCCCGCTTTTTCCTTCTGAAACCAGGCTTATCCTGGAATGGAAATAAAAAAATTCTCTATATGTCAGCCAGCCCCTTTTTTAATTTTGGCACTCTTCTAACCGGCTGTATGGAACCGCAGACGGAAATCCTGCAGCAGCCTGCGGAATTCGCTTGAAACAATCTCAATGAGGCCGGTTTAGTCTTGCTCCTCGCAGATCAGGGCAGGGTACTCCCCTCAAGAAACACCGCTTTTCTAAAAGGGGACTGAGAAGGACAATTTAGGCCTGAGCCTACGAGCAGTATGATCTGCGGCGAAGGGGCCCCGAAAGAGCGGAATTTGGCAGTGATCATCTCGAAAAAAGTGAAGTTCCGCGGCCTATCGTTTTTTAGAACAAAAGTTCCAAACCGGGGGCTGTTTTGGAATTTTCGGGGGAAACTACAGGTTAACTAAGGGCCGTCACCGCTCGAAATGAAACCTCTTTTTAACAGTTCATCAAAGGCTTCAAACCATTTTATCTGAACGTCGTTAGGCCAGGTGGGGTCAAAACTGGGAAATTTCGTCAGCAGCAATTCCTTCCAGGACATATGATGCGGAATTATTTCCGTACTTTGTGGAACTAAAATATTCTGATTTGTCCTGGTTCCATTCCGTTTTGGAACTTTTTCCGCAATCTGGGGACTCCTGGAACTTCTAGACCTTTTGGTAATAAATGGTGAAAGTGGTATGCCGGCATCGTTCGCCAGCTCGGTGAAAAATTTGATGCATTTGCGGGATACATCGCGGTCAACCTGGTAGATATCATTAAAGACCTCTTCAAGCTGGGCATAGGTGGCTTTCTCTGACTCGAATGAATTACTGTCCAGGAAAGAGAACGATTCATGGCTTATTTTCTTAAGGCAATCGGCTTTTGATACACCTTTGGCTGATACCAGTTCTTTAAGCTGATTGGTTGGCAAACCGTTGGCGTCTATCAAATTCAAAAAGCGCAGGGCTGACATCAATTGAGTACCGGTGCTGCCAGAAAATTTATCTCCCCAGTAGCTGCGGTCGATACGGGATGGCAGACCTCGCTGTAATTCTTCCAGCAAAGTTAAGAAACTGCGGTATGAGACATAGGGCGGCGAGCGTTTTTTATTTCTAATGGTTACCAAAGGCTTCCTCGGTTGGACCCTCATTGGGACTGCGTTCCATTTATTTTATTGGAATGGAATTAACTTTTCAAGGGGTAAATTAATAATTCTGGAAATGTCCCAATTGAGGGTTGGAATTGTGGCTAATCGTTGTTGGAAACAAAAAGGACTAATCAGGACAATTGTTGACGGCTAATATCGGTAATTAATACCATAGATACCAACATTAAAAAAATATTTAAGGAGGTGACTGTGGGAACAGCTATTGAGTATCAGAAACTAATGACGGAGATTGTTTACATCAACATTCCTGGACCGGCAGAACCAACTCCCGGGATGAGCGGTGGTGAACTACTCCATGGTTTTCTGGCAGAGCTTTATAAAGCTCCAGATGCCGAAACCAGAAACTTCGTGAACTCTCTGTGCCTGAAATGGAACGTTCACTACAGAGAAACTAGAGGATAGAAACAGACATTATCAAAGGGTAACTGGTAGCTAAAAGTCTTCAATAATTAGGAGTAAAGAATGAAAAGAAAAATTGCAGCTATCGATATCGGTACAACTAAAGTTTGTACCATTATGGGTACCCTGGATAGTTCCTCTGGTCTAAGGATTCTTGGAGTTGGCATTGCCCCATCGCATGGAATTGAAAAAGCCCTGGTAGCCAATGTGAGTCAGGCCAAAGAATCTATCCGCCAGTCAATTAAAAAAGCCGAAATGATGGCTGGCTACAGGTTGGATTCGGCCTACATCGGTGTCACCGGAAAGCATATCCATTCCATGAATAACAAAGGTACAATCGCTATCACCAAGGGCGACCAGTTGGTACGTCCGGATGACCTTAAGAGGGTTTTGGATGTGGCTCTTAACGTGAAGGCTCCGGCCGATCGGAAGATGCTCCACGTTATTCCCAGAGCTTATACCCTGGACGGGCATGAGGTTAAGAATCCGGTTGGTATGCATGGCTATGAACTGGATGTAGAAGCCCATGTCATTACCGCCGCTGTAGCCTCGGTCCAAAACCTGACCAAATGCATTGCCGGCGTTGGCATTGAAATCGAGGACCTTATTCTGGAACCTTTGGCCAGCGCAGAGGCCGTTCTGGCAGAAGAAGAAAAACAAGCCGGTGTCCTGATTGCAGATATCGGGGGTGGCACTACAGATATCGCAGTTATGAGAGAAGGTAGCATTTATCATACCTCTGTTCTGCCGGTGGCCGGACATCAAATCACCCGGGATATTGCTGCCGGTCTGGGCCTCTCCTTTGAGCTGGCTGAAGAAATGAAGAAAAAATATGGCAATCTACTTCCTACCGAAGAGGAGGAAGCCGATAAAGTGGTCGGGGATAATGGACACAGCGTATCTTATCGTGACCTGTGTGAAATAATCCGCGCCCGCGTTGAAGAACTCATGCGTCTGGTAATATTGGAACTCCCGCGCACTGATTATGCTAGACTGATTCCGGCCGGTGTAGTAGTCACCGGAGGTTGCGCCAACCTTCCAGGCATCGTGGAGATGACACAATCCATAACTCGTCTACCGGTAAGAATCGGTGTACCGCCAGCCCTCAACGGCGTTTCCAACGCTCTGTTGAATGATCCGGCGTATGCCACCAGTGTTGGCCTGGTTCTCTGGAAGATGAAAAACGATAATACCCAGAGATGGGTTACCAAGCCAACTGGCCTCCGTGGTCTGTTTGCTTCCTTATTCCGACTTTTCCGGTAGTTTGATTAAAGCTTAAAGATTGAGAGAAGGAGAGATAGATATGTCGAAAACGAGTTATGTACCTAGCCCTGCCAAGATAAAAGTCATTGGCATGGGTGGAGCAGGTTGTAATGCCATAACCAGAATGGTTCGCGAACAAATTCGGGGTGTAGAATTTATCGCCATGAATACCGATGTGGCCCATCTGGAAATTACCGAAGCCCCAGTTCGGATTGCACTGGGCGAGAAACTCACCCGCGGTCTGGGCGCTGGCGGTGATCACAATGTAGGTCGCCGATCAGCCGAGGAGACGCGGGATGAGATTAAACAATCGATTTCCGGGGCTGATATGATATTCTTGGCGGCCGGCATGGGCGGCGGCACCGGGACCGGTTCCATTGCAGTCGTCGCTGAAATGGCCAAACAGACCGAGATGGCGGATGAGATCCTCTGCCATGCCGTACAGTCTATTGCTGAGGTGATCACAGTACCCGGCCTGGTCAACCTTGATTTCGCCGATATCAGGGCCATCATGAAGGATGCGGGTCCGGCCTGGATGTCCATGGGCCGCGGCTCCGGTCAGAACCGGGCAGTCAATGCTGCCAAAGAGGCCCTGGCCAGCCCGATGCTGGACGTAAGTGTCGTAGGGGCCAAGGGTGTGCTGTTCAACGTGGCCGGCGGTAGTAGCCTGACGCTCTTTGAAGTCAGCGATGCGGCCAAGGTTATTGGTGAAGCCGTTGATCCTGAAGCCAATATCATTTTCGGTGTCAACGTTGATCCGAACATGGGCAACGAAGTCAGGTTAACCTTGATCGCCACTGGCTTTGCTTCACGGGACCAAATTTCCGGGGCGGCGAGAGATAAAGAGATTATGAAGACTCTCAAGAGCCTGAAATCTGAAGATGATCTCTCGGTTCCGGCTTACATGAGATATAGAGGGACCTACAGACGCTAGTCCGGTTGGGTCTTTTTCCTCACTGATGGGCAATGAACAAGGAAGGGGGGAGGGGTTGCTCCCCCCTTGGGTTAAAGGCAGTCCGGTAATTGTTGTTGGGGATTCTAGTCGTGAAAGAAATTAATCTTCAGGATAGTTTGTCTAATTTTATCAGGGAATTTGCCGATGACTTATATAGTTTAGAACTCCTGCTGTTCTTCAGTCGCCATCCCCACGCTCGATTTAACCGGACAGCGGTTCTACATGCGGTGATTACCAAACAGTTTGATACCGCCCTGGCTCTAAAGAGGCTGATCGATAAAAAACTGGTGGTCACTTCTTGCGAAAATGGGATCAACCTCTTTGCTCTAACCAAAGAGGAACCCTGGCATAGCCTGGCAGCCCAACTCACTACTATCGACCAGAGGCAATGGCAGATCATTGTAGAAAGTATCCTGGATGCTCAGGATATCTGACCGACTTTAACAAATTGAAACGATCGTTAACATGACATCCGGGGACTCCGATTTCTCCATCCGTCGATGTCATTTGACATACGGGGCTACCCCCCTTAGTCTCCGCTCTCCTTCCTTGGACGATTAAGGGGGGTAGAATCCACTGCATAAGGTCATTCCCGGCCTATCCCCGGCCTATAAACCAGGTGCGTCTGATGACTTTTGTTGCCCGACAATAGAAACCTCTTCCAGTGTTGGCGCTCCTTTGAGATAGGCTATTGAGCGGGTGTTCATCCAGTGCAGCATGGTGAAGGCGTCTCTGATCAGTTTCTCAGATAGCATTTCCTTATTGGTGCCCATTCCGCCATGTATCTCATCAGCATCCCGGATTATGGTTAAAGCTATCTCGTCGAGAAAGGCTTTGGCCAGATAGACTACCTCGGTGTTATTCTTAAAATCTGCCTTTTTGTGATCCAGGTTCCAGGCAGTCTTAAAGACCAGGGAGCGGGCTGCCTCTAGCTTCATTCTCATATCAGCCAGCATTAATTTTATAGCGTGGTGCTCTATTATCGGTTTCCCGCACACTAGCCTGTTCTGGGCAAATTCCAGTGCATCATCGTATAAGGCCTGTAAGATACCCAGCATTTGAGCGTTGTGAATAGTTAAAATCCGCGGACGTACCCTGTGATGGCTTTCAAGTGACTTTCCTTCTTCTCCCACCAAATAGCTTGCGGGTACATGAACATTGTCAAAAATCATTTCGGCGGTAGGGAGTAGACGCATACCCAGGTGTTCATGGATTTTCCCGATGGATAAACCGGGTGTTGCGGCCGGCACCATGATCTGGCTCCAGCTCTGGCTTAAAGGGGCCTGACGTTTCGTTTGGACGCTAACGGATATCATTTTGGCAATGGGCCCATTTGAACAGTATTCCTTGGTCCCGTTAATTATAAACTCATCCCCTTTCCTGTCTGCCACAGTCTGAAAGGCAGCACCGGGCACGTCATATGGCAGTGTATATTCGGTAGCCCCGCAGGATTCGGTGTTGGAGATTCCCATCAAATAAGTATCATCAACGGCCATTTTAGCAATGATTTCATCCTTGAGCTTTTGGGGCATCCCGGGGATGGAAGCTCCCAGCACATGAGATTGAAAAAAGTAATGCGAAAAACCTGCGTCTCCCCAGGAAAGCGCTTCAAAATGAATAACGGTGGTCAGCAGGTCAGCCCCTATTCCCCCGTACTCTTCCGGCCAGGTCAGCGTCCGGAAGCCTAATTGTGAAGCTTTTTGGATTAATTCCCAGTCAACCCGGTCCAGGGGCTTTTCTTTCTTATCCAGTTCTTTGGCTTTGGGTCGTAATTCCTTTTCGGCGAAATCTCGGGTAACGCGGTAGAGCATTTTCTGGTCTTCGGTCATTTCAAAATCCATGGTCTTTTCCCCCTATAAATAATTTTTAAGGTCAAGCCCTGGATATTTCAAAAAACCTCTCTGAGCGGGAAAAATTGTCCGCTAAAAATAGCACCCGGCAGTGAAGGATAAGCTGTAGATAAGTTGAAAGAATTATAGCATGGCTCGGGCAAATGTCAATGATCTCAGGATTTAACCTTGAAACTGAATTTCTGATATAATTCAGAGCGTAAGATGAGTTATTATCTGGGTGTCGATATTGGTTCCATAAACGTCAAACTGGCCCTGGTAGACGGGCAAGGCAAAATCTTCCACCTTAAATCCGGGAAGATCACCTCCAATCCCAGGGTTGCCGTCAACGCGCTGCTGGATGAATTAGCTTTTAAGTTTCCTCTGGATAGCGTAGCCGCAGTGGGTGTCTCCGGAACTGGCAAAGCGGTGGTCCCGGGGGACTATCACTGGGCGGAATACAGCAGCTCTCTGGCCCTTGCTTCAGGGCTTCTCCACGGCTGCCAGGATGCCCGGACTATTATCCAGATTGGCGGCCAGAGCTCTTTGGTCATAGAACTGGAGGACGGGTTGCGGAAACCCTGGAAAGTGGCCTCTAACCCCCTGTGCGCTGCAGGCACCGGTCGTTTTCTGGAACAGCAGGCTTACCGTCTGGGTATCAAGATTGAAGACTTCGGCGAGCTGGCCTTGAAGTTTCAGGGCAGCGCTCCGCGCATTGCTGCCCGCTGCTCCGTTTTTGCCAAGAGTGATCTCATCCATCTCCAGCAAAAGGGCGTTTCGGTGGAGGCCATGCTATATGCCCTGTGCGAAAGCATTGCCCGGATGGTGATGGCGCTGAAAAAAGGCGCCTTTGGTGAACCGGTCCACTTTGCAGGTGGTGTCGCAGCTAATCGTGCAATCGTCAAAGCCTTGCAGGATATGATTGCAGAAAGAAACGGGCATCCGGTTAAAGTAACCGTACCTGATAATCACCTGTTCATTGAGTCGATCGGTTCTGCTCTTCTTTCCCGTGATAAGGCGGCCAAAGCTCAGATGCTTCCCGAGACCGGGTCAGCCAGGAAATATTATGAACTGCCCCGGCTGGGGGAGGTTGCTCTGCCGGGAAACGCGCTGAAGAATTGCCTTGCCGGACCTGAAGTTGGCTATCTGGGCGTGGATGTCGGGTCCACCAGCACCAAGGCTGTCATCATGGATGCCACCGGCCGAGAGATACTGGCCAAGAACTACTTAATGACAGCAGGAAGGCCGGTGGAGGCAGTGAAGCAGGTCTTCGCTAATTTGATAAAAGATGGATCTGAGCGGGTCACTATTGCAGGAGTAGGAGTTACCGGCTCAGGCCGCTATCTGATCGGCAGTCTGATCGGGGCCGACCTGATCAAAAATGAAATCACCGCCCAAACCCGGGCGGCAGCGGAAATCGATCCTCAAGCCGACATCATTGAAATCGGAGGCCAGGACTCCAAGCTGGTTATCAAGCGCAACGGCGTGGTGGTAGACTACCAGATGAATAAGGCTTGTGCAGCCGGCACCGGCAGCTTCATTGATGAAATGGCGGAAATGCTGGGAATCTCCGTCAAGAACGGCGAGTTTGCTGATCTGGCGTTCCGGGCGTCGTATACCATTGACATGGGAACCCGCTGCGCCGCTTTCATGGGGCAGGCTGTGCCTTCTGCCCAGCGAGAAGGGGTTTCACTGGAGGTCATTACCGCCAGCCTCGCCAACTCCATTGCAAAGAACTATCTTTCCAAGGTAGTCGGCACCCGCAAGCTGGGCAACAAGGTCATTCTTACGGGAGCGGTGTTTTATAACAAAGCCATCGTGTCGGCGTTCCAGCAGCAGTTGCCCGGGAAAGATTTGCTGGTAGCTGAGCACCGTGAGGTCAGCGGGGCCATCGGTGCCGCTCTTCTGGCCAGGGAAAGCTTGTCCGGCCAGAAATCCAGGTTCAAAGGCTTTCGCAATACTATTGAAGCGGAGTGTAACCTTTCCATCTTCACCTGCAAAGGCTGTGATAACAACTGCGCCATCACGCAAATGAAAGTGCTGAATGAGAAACCGACCTTTTACGGCAGCCGCTGCGATAAGTATGACAGCACAATCAGCCAGGTCAGCCGTGAGACCTTCTTCGATGAACGGGAGAAGCTGCTCTTCCGCGGCTATCAAGAGAAATCAGGAAGGGGCCTTAAAGTGGGTGTTCCGAGGGCCTTGCTGGTCTTCGATTATGCGCCTTTAATAATAGGCTTTCTCAATGCTCTGGAGGTTAGCCCGGTCCTTTCTGGCAAAACTAATAAAGAGATAATGGAACAATCCGTGGAGCTGGCTTACACCGATAGTTGTTTTCCAATCAAACTGGTTCACGGTCACACGGCTTCCTTAAAGGAGACTGATTTTATTCTTTTCCCCTGCGCGATTCGACTGGGCAGAAAGGAAGGTTCGGAGAACCAAAAATATGCCTGTCCCCTGGTGCAGGCCTCACCCTTTATAGTAAGGCAGGTCCTGGGCCTGGAAAAGAAATTGCTGGTACCGCTGATAGACTTCAGTCGCGGGGAAGAAGACGTGATAAGGAATCTGGCGGATACAGCCCAAAAAATGGGATTTAGCAACGATCGCAGTCGCCAGGCGGCACTGGCGGGGGTTGAAAACCAGAAGAAATTTGAAGCCGAAAAGGCCGAGATCGGAGATAGGCTGTTAAAAAAATTGCGGGAAAGCCGGCAATTGGGCGTGGTTATTTTATCCAGGTCCTATATGTCTCAGGACTCCGGGGCCAATCTGGGAATCGCGGAGAAACTGGCCCAGCTGGGGGTAACGCCGATCCCGGTTGATTTCCTCCCTCTTTCCAGTGTGGACCCCCGCAAGTATTCGGACCGACCCTATTGGTCGTGGGAAAGTCGGCTTCTAGCAGCTGCGGATATTGTGGCGCACGATAGTCAACTGTATGGTCTGGCGCTGACCAACTTCGGCTGCGGCCCTAACTCATTCATATTGAAAGAACTTGAGGATATAATGGGCGGCAAGCCCATGGGCCAAATGGAGATAGATGAGCACGCGGCTGAAGCGGGACTGGTTACGCGCCTGGAGGCCTTTGTCGATACGATTAAAAGCTATGCCAGGTCGGCAAAAACAACCGAAGGCCAGGCCAGGGATATCTACCGCGGGACTACTGCCATAATCAGCTTGGGTAAGACCCTGATCATACCCCGCATGGCACCTCATGCCGACGCGGTTGCGGCTGCCATGGAGGCCTTCGGAGTAAAAGCTTATACACTGCCCGAGCCGGATGAACGTAATATTCTTTATAGCAATCAGGTTACCTCGGGGACCGAATGCCTGCCTTATCGAGTCACCCTGGGAGATTTTTTAAGGTTCTACTATGAAAACGGGCATAATTTGAAGGATGTGGAAGGGTTTATGAGCGGGTCCTACGGCCCTTGCCGACTGGGGAAATATGCTATCGAGCAAATCCGTATACTCAAGGATATTGGATTCACTTTGCCCATAAGAACCACAGTGTCTAATAATGCCTACCGGGATATCGGTCTGGGGCCGGGTTTCGAAAGGCTGGGCTGGAAGAGCATTGTGGCCGTGGACTATCTTCAGAAGCTGCTCTGGCGGGTCCGGCCTTACGAAAAAAAGAAGGGAGATGCAGATCAGCTCTTTGGAATTTATTTAAAAAAATTGGTAGAACGGGTTCGCGTTAAGGCGGGTTTCAGCGACGTTTTAAAGCAGGCTGCCTCCGAGTTTAAAGACTTGATCAATGCCCCCCTGCCCCGCCGCCCGCTGATCGGCATTAACGGCGAGATCTACCTGCGCTCCAACTGTTTCAGCAATAAAGACCTGGTCAGGGCCTGCGAATCAGCCGGCCTGGAAGTGTTGGTCTCTCCAATGGGCGAATGGTTTAAATATACCTCTTACCGCAATCTGGAAGATGCCGTTAAGGACCGTAAAATCAAGAAGATGATGGTAAGTTATTTGAAGAAGCGCATTCAGGAACACGACGAGCGAGTAATAGCCTCCTATTATAAAGAGGTTATCCGGGAGAGGGAACCCTCTACAGCGGAAATACTCACCAAATCAAGTCATTATCTGTCTCCAAGGTGTGGCAGCGAGGCCGTGCTATCCATCGGGAGCGGCATCGATTGGATGGAAAACCCCGAATTTGCCGGAGTTATATCCGTGATGCCCCACGGCTGTATGCCGGGTGGGATCGTGGCGGCCATGGCGGAGAAATTCAGCGCGGTTTATGAAAAACCCTGGATTAATCTAACCTATGACGGCTTTCTGGAAACGAACAACTCTATCCGCATTCACGAATTTGCCGAGCTGGTCAAATTTTGTAATAAAGACCGGGAGCTATGACGCCTGCTTGGACCTCAGAGCTACAATGATGTAGCTCTTGGCGCCCACCACATCCTTAACCGAAGGTATTTTCCGCAAGATCTCCAGGAGTGCCAGAGGTTTGGCGATCTCTATTTCAATCCAGGCGCTGCCATCATCTGATCCACCTTTAAGCATAGTACGCAGGCTGGCGGTCTTCGATAAGTGCTGCTCGAGAATAGCTATTTGCTCGTTGTCTACGGGAGGCGCGATATCAATTTTTAACCTGCCCTGATAAGTCTTGCTGTCTTCATCGAAGAGCAAGGAATTTTTTTTGGTTTGAGGAGAACCGGTTTCAATATTTTCGGTATCGTCGTTTCTGACGTCCGCGACGGGTTCCGGGGCGTCTTCTTGCTTTACCTGGCCAGGGTTGGAGGCCACAGGGGGATTTTTCTCGCCAACCATCGAGTCTGTATTCGGCTGGGACGCCGGCGATGGCATATCCATTCCGGCGGCGCCGATTACCTGGTTCATCTTTTGCTGTATTTCCATCATCAACCGGCTGGACTGATCCAGCTGCGAACGCATCTTATTCTTGGCTGCGGCAACAATAACTTCAGCTTCCTTATGGGCCTCCTCAATAATTTTGGCCTTCTCAGTTTCAGTTGCCAACCTGGCATCGCGAGCGGCGCTGGCCAATATCGACTCCTTTTCTTTCTGGGCTTGAGCCGTCGCCCGGGCTATGATCTCCGCGGCATCCTTCTCGGCCCTCTCAGCGGCTTTTTTTCTGGCATTGGCCAGAATTTCTTCAGCAGCGGCCGAGGTCCTCTTCTGAGTTTCTTCCAGTTCAATGGCGGCCTTTTCTTTTAGTTCTCTGGCCGCTCGAGTGATTTCATCGGCCTCTTTTTTGGCGTTTTCGGTCAGTTGTTGGGCCGATGTTTCCGCCTGATTTTTTGACTCGGCGATAATATTATTGGCTTCCTCCCTGGCTGTCTGTAAAGTCCGGGTAGTTATTTTGGAGGCTTCCTCCCTGGCATTGCGAATAATAGATTCTACCTCTTTTTTAGTTTTCTCTCTGGCATCTTTGCGGGAGATCTCCTCGGCATTATTGATGAGCTGCTGGGACTGTTGCTGTGCCTGCAACAGCAAAGCATCTGTATCACGCTTAGCCTGTTCCTTGGCCTGATTGATGATCTGGCGGGATTCCTCCTGAGCTCGATTAGTAAGATTGGTCGATTCCTGGTAGGCTTTCGTCAGGATGAGCTTGGCTTCCTGATCGGCAGCTTCTCGAAGCTTTTCTCTCTCTTTCCGCAGGGAGATCACAAGCTTCTGCTTGAACTCTTCAACCATTAGTTCGGCTTCATTGGCCTCAATCCCGGGTCTATCCGGTGCCGTAACCATGTTATTGTCTCCTTATAAGGATGATGATTTTCTCCCTTTAACACCAGTACGAGTCAAGCCTGATGAGAACGCGCCCCCCGGTGAAATTCAGGTCAGCGGGCAATTCAGGCCTTTTGCATATACAAATTTGGATATTAATAATCAATGAACTCATTACCATTCTATTCGAAAGAGGCTAAGAGTAAATAAGAATATAGTCATAAGGGGAATAGTACTTACCTCCTTATCCGGCTGTCCCAAGGGTACTGCTTACTCTCGAAAATAAACCGGCGGAGGCGTTTGCTTAATATATTGGACTCTGTTATCTTAGGAATGAAGGCTCATTATAGAAAGGTCTATTGACATAAGATGATATCTCAAAAGGAAAGCACTCCTTATTCCTTGCAGCCGGAGCTATTATCACCGGCTGGGGATTGGGACAGTTTACAGGCGGCGGTGACTAACGGGGCTGACGCGGTCTACCTGGGGACCCGGGAATTTAACGCCCGGGTGAATGCCAAGAATTTCTCTCTGGAGGAGATAGGGAGGGCGGTCAGCTACTGCCATAGTCAGGGAGTCAAGCTCTACCTGACCCTCAATGTCCTGGTAAAAAATAGCGAGCTCCAGCGTTTTTTTGCCATTCTCTCCAGAGCTTATGCGGCGGGTATCGATGGGGTTATTCTCCAGCACCTCAGCTTTGTAGAAATAGTCAAGAAAAATTTTCCGGACCTGGCAGTCTTTGTTTCCACTCAAGGGGCCATCGGAAATACCGCCAGTGCTGCTCTGTTGAAGGCAGCCGACCGGATCATCCTGCCGCGTGAATTGCCGCTCTCCGAAATAAAAAAAATAGTCAATTCAGGCGTTCACGTGGAAATCTTTGTTCACGGCGCATTATGCTTCAGCTACAGCGGGCTCTGTCTCTTCTCCAGTTTTGTAAGCGGACGGAGTGGGAACAGGGGTTGCTGTGCACAACTCTGCCGCCAGAAATATAACGTCCGTTATCCTTTAAGCACTAAGGAGCTTTGCCTGGTGCGGCGGATTCCGGAGTTTATCAAAGCGGGTATCACGGCATTCAAGATTGAGGGTCGAATGCGTTCACCGCTCTATGTGGCCGTAGCGACGCGACTTTATCGCAAGGCTATCGATTCTTTCCTGGCAGGGTCGTTTCAGGTGCCTTTGAAAGAACTGGCAGAAATCGAAATTGTTTTCAACCGTGAGTTTACCGAGGGCTTGATCTGCGGCGAAAAGGAATTAATTTCCGCCGAGAAGCCTATGAACCGCGGCGCCCTGCTGGGGGTAATTGAGAATGGAGAAATTATGCTTCAGCGTCCGGTTGCGGTGGGTGACGGTGTGGGTATCTGGAATAAAAGCCAGGTGACCGGGGCGATTGTCCAGGAAATCCGGCGCGGAGGGCAACAGACGGACTCGGCTGCGGCCGGCGAGAAGATCAGCCTCGGCATCGGGGCCGGAGAAGGGAGCCGGATCTATTTGACCTCTTCTCCGCGGATCAAGATTGAGCCCGATTTCAAAGTGAGAAAGTTGGCGATTAAAAATGCTCCCCGCCACCCGGTCCAGGTGATTTTGCCACGCATAATCAAGCAAAAGGCTCCGCCTTTGCAGCGTTTTCTGGCCAGGGCCTATTCTCTTTCTGAGGCTAAAGAGATCGCGAAAGCAGAAGCGGATATTGTCTTTTATGATATCTTTGCTGCGGATTTCCCGGAGGCAGGCCAGTGGCAGGAGAGGACGGTGCTGGGGGCATACCTGCCGCGCATCCTGAGTGACATGGAGCTTTCCCGCGCCATCGCGCTTCTGAGCCGCAAAAAACCCGGGGCCATTTTAAGCGGCAATCTCGGGCTTTTAACCCGGCGGAAGATTTTCGAAGTGCCCATCTATCTGGACTATTCTCTGAATATTTTTAACGATATCGATGCCCTTTTTTGCCGCAGTTTTCAGGTCATACCGGTCCTTTCGCCGGAGCTTTCACTGGTCGAATTGACGGGCTTCCGGGACCGGGAAGTAGTAGTATTCTGTCACGGAGATATCGCCCTGGTCAATACCAAAATTGAAATCAAAGATGACCGGCTGACAGATGATAAAGGTCTCTCGTTCCCTGTGCGCAAGGAGGGCAGCTACTGGCAGATATTAAATAGCCGACCCTTCGGCATGTTCAATGACATCCGCAAGCTGCGCACTATCGGCTTCAATCAGTTCTTTATCGATCAACAGGATGAAAGCGCCTATTTTGTATTGCTTTACCGCAATATGCTGAAGCAGCTAGTTCCGGATCGGCGCCTTCGTAAAGGCTATACCGCAGGGCATATTTACAAGGGTGTGGGATAAGAGGGTCCCCGTTAGCTAAGGCAGGTGAGACGTGTTTGAATCATTAAGCGAAAAATTAGGCAAGATATTCAGCCGCCTGGGAAACAAGGGCAAGCTGACTGAAAAAGATGTCGACGAAGCCATGCGCGAGGTGCGCCTGGCGCTTCTGGAGGCTGATGTCAATTTTAGGGTGGTCAAGGAATTTGTAGCTAAAGTGCGGGAACGCGCAGTGGGGAGCCAGGTACTGGAGAGCCTCACGCCCGCCCAGCAAATCATTAAAATTGTCAACGAGGAGTTGACCGCTATTCTGGGGGGTGGGCAGAGCAAGCTCAATCCAGCGGGCCATCCTCCCTCGGTCATTATGCTGGTAGGCTTGCAGGGATCGGGCAAGACTACCACTGCAGCCAAGCTGGCCTTGAATCTGAAGCACGCCGGGCAGAATTCTCTGATGGTTGCCGCCGATACGCGGCGACCCGCGGCTATACAGCAATTGATTACGCTTGGCGGGCAGCTGGAGGTCCCGGTCTATAGCGAAGACCCCAAGGTGCCGGCGAAGGATATTTGTGTCCATGCAGTCGCCCGGGGCAGGCAGATGGCTGTAAGCTGGGTAATTATCGATACGGCCGGGAGACTCCATATCGATGATGAGTTGATGGGCGAGCTAATCGAAATTAAGAGCGCCGTCCAACCAGACGAGATTTTGCTGGTGGTGGACTCGATGACCGGTCAGGATGCAGTGCGTGTAGCCGAGGAATTCAATGCCAAAGTAGGTCTCACCGGCCTGGTCCTGACCAAGCTGGATGGCGATGCGCGGGGTGGTGCCGCACTCTCCATTCGCTGGGTGGCTCATGTGCCCATAAAATATATCGGCATCGGAGAAAAGGCAGACCAGTTTGAGCCCTTTTACCCGGACAGGCTGGCTTCCCGCATCCTGGGCATGGGGGATATGCTGACTTTCATCGAGAAGGCCGAGAAGGCTTTCGATCAGAAAAAGGCGGAAGAACTCCAAAAGAAAATGGAGAAAGCCACCTATGACCTGGAGGACTTTTTGGGCAATTTGAAAGAGATTCGGAAGATGGGCTCTCTGGCCCAGATGGCTTCCATGGTGCCGGGTTTGTCTAGGATTGCCGGTAAAATAGATGAGGATGTGCAGGAGAAGCAGCTCAAGAAAGTAGAGGCTATCATCCTCTCCATGACTCCTG
>JAGDMY010000157.1 GCA_017860765.1 Chloroflexota bacterium
ATGAGAGCCTTTGTCATCGATGTTACGAAATGCAGCGGCTGCTATAGCTGCCAGCTGGTCTGCAAGGATGAACACTGCGGGAACGATTGGACGCCGTATGCCAAACCCCAGCCCGAAGTTGGGCAATTTTGGGGCAAGCTCAATGAATACGTCAGGGGCACCGTACCCCAGGTCAAAATGGCCTATGTTTTCAGGCCCTGTCAGCATTGCGATAACGCCTCCTGCATTCCGGCCTGTCCGTTGCCGGACGTTATCTACCGGAGGGATGATGGACTGGTCATAATTGATCCGAAGAAATGCAGCGGCTGCCGAAAATGTGTTGCGGCCTGTCCGTACGGAGCAATATATTTCAACGAGAGTTTGAAGATAGCTCAGAAATGTACCGGGTGCGCCCATCTTCTGGACCGGGGATGGCAGGAACCCCGCTGCGTGGACGTTTGTGCTCACGGGGCTTTAAAATTCGGTGAAGAGAGCGACCTGGCCCCTCTAATCTCAAAGGCAGAGATATTGAACCCGGAGTTTGGCTTAAAGGCCAGGGTTTATTATATCGGCTTACCTAAGAGGTTTATCGCCGGGACCCTGTATAATCCGATTACCCGGGAGGTGATCAACAGCGCTAAATGCACCCTGAGCGGGGGCGGCCGTTCTTACACGGCTATCTCGGATGAGTTTGGCGATTTTTGGTTTGAAGGTCTGGAGGTAGGGAGCTACTCTTTGACGATAGAATCCGGGGGTAGGACAATGGTAAAGGGCCCTATCAGGACTGAAGAAGATGTCAGCCTGGGGGACCTGGCGCTGGATTGAATTAGATGAAGTAAGGAGCCCATTATGCAAAATACCATCAGAAGCGTCTGTCAGGGTTGCCACTGCCAGTGTGGGGTAATCGTCCACGTCGAAAATGGCAAAGTGACCGGTATAACCGGTGACCCTGACCACCCTATGAACCACGGTTTTATCTGCGTCAAAGGGAGGGCTCAGGCCGACATTCTCTATCATCCGGACCGGCTGAAATATCCCCTGCGCCGTTCGGGAGCAAAAGGGCAGGGCAAATGGGAGCGAATTTCCTGGGACGGGGCTTTAAATTATATGGCGGAAAACCTGGACAGGATCCAGAGTAAAGGCGGTCCGGAATCGATCGCGGTGATCACCGGCACCGGCCCTCGAACAGGTAACAACTATGCTAACCTGTTTGCCTATCTGTTTGGCACCCCGAATAAAATTAGCGTCGATTGCCATATTTGTTTTGCCCCTTCGGTAGTAGCGGAGACCAACACTTACGGGGAAGTTACCACGATGATGGAAATCGGGCCGGACTATCGGAATGCCAGCTGTATTCTGGTCTGGGGCGCCAATCCCCTGGCCTCTCACCCGCCGCGGGGCGAGGAGATCGTCGAGGCCAAACGGAAAAGGGGGGCTAAATTAATTGTGGTCGATCCCCGCCGCACCACTCTGGCTGCGATGGCCGATAAGTGGTTGCAAGTCAGGCCGGGCACAGATGTGGCGCTGGCACTTGGAATGCTGAATGTCATTATTAATGAAGGGCTCTACGATAAAGAATTCGTCAGCCGGTGGTGCTACGGGTTTGCCGAGCTCGCTGAACATGTCCAGGCTTTTTCTCCCGAAAAGGCAGCTGCCATCACCTGGATCCCCGCGGACGAAATCAAAGCGGCTGCCAGGCTTTACGCCGGAACTAAACCGGCTGTCCTGCACCACCGCATCGGTGTGGAGCACAATATTAATTCCACCCAGAGCAACAGGGCTTTTGCCATTTTGATTGCCCTGACAGGAAACCTGGATGTGAAAGGCGGGAATCTCTGCCAGTTTCTTCCCCAGGGTTTTACCAATATGGGCAAGCAGTTTAAGCTTGACAGGGATATCAAGATAAAGTGTGTCGGCGGTAAGGAATATCCCCTTACTTCAGGGCCGGATAATCCCGGGCCGTTTGTACAATCTCCCCTGGCAGCAGAGGCCATGGTCGAGGGTAACCCTTATCCTATCAAAGCTCTCTATTGTACGGCTGGAAATCCGGTGGTGAATATGCAGAATAGCAAAAGGGTCTGGAGGGCTCTTCAAGGCCTCGAATTCCTGGGGGTAGCCGATTTCTTCATGACCCCCACCGCCGAACTGGCTGATATTGTCCTTCCAGCCTCCACATGGCTGGAAAAAGATGACCTGGGCGATTTCCCCAACCTCATGTACACTAATTATCTGGCAGCCGGGCAAAAGGCTGTGGAGCCGCTTGGGGAATGCTGGGACGATAGAAAAATTCTTATCGAGCTCGGGAAAAGGGTACACTGGAAAGGCAGCCGGAACCTGCCCTGGAGCGATGTCCAGGCGCTCAACGAAGACTCGATTAAAAGTCTGGGCATCTCGTTTCAGACTTTGCAGGAGAAAAAATATCTGGTCGAGCCCATGCAATATAAGAAATATTTAAACCGGGGATTCAAAACTCCCACCGGAAAAGTGGAACTCTACTCGACCGTTTTTAGAGATCGGGGATATGATCCTTTGCCGACCTACCATGAGCCGCCTGAGAGCCCGGTGAGCACACCTGGGCTTATAAATGAGTACCCTCTTATCTTGATATCCGGAGGCCGAAATATAGCCTATTTTAACACTGAGGGCCGGCAGATAGGACGGCTGCGGAAGCTGGTACCCGACCCCGTAATTGAAGTCCACCCGGAGACTGCTAAGGCCGCGGGAATCGCTGAAGGGGACTGGATCTGGCTAGAAACGCCCCAGGTTCGAGGTGAAAGGGTCCGGTTCAGGGCCAGCTTTGTCTCAGATATACATCCCGGGGTAGTTCACGTGCCTCATGGCTGGTGGTATCCTGAGAAGCCCTCCCCGGAACACGGTTGCTTTGACTCCAACGTCAACACGGTATTGACGGGAGATCCTCCCAGAGAACCAATTTGCGGATCGGTCCGCACCCGGGGAACGCTTTGCCGGATATATAAATAGGACATGGTAAAGCTGAACAGGATTTGCATAAATAAAAGCGCTTCATTATAATAATAGGAATCTTATTCGATAGCATATACGATTGCCAGCAGCGTGTTTCAGGCTCTTGAATGGTCGCGGACCGATCTGCTCGAACTGGCAACCGGGTTTTTTCTCGGCACCGTTCGCCCGGATGGAGCAGATATAAAATGAAAACCTCCAGTGTCCCGTATGAAGGAGATACTTGAAGATTATTTATGAGTCATTAACCTGTAAGCTTTGTGGGTCTGAGAACATTATCAGGTTCGGACATTATCGCGGAATCCAGCGCTGGTGGTGCAAGGACTGCCGGCATAAGTTTGCCGATAATAATGCCTTGCCGGATATGAGAACCCCGATCGAGCATGTCGCTGCCGCCATTGTGATGTACTACGAGGGCAGGAGCCTCAATGATATTCCCAGATTAATGTATCAGCAGCACAGCGTTTATATTACCCCGGCCTCGGTCTATAAATGGATTACCCGCTTTTCCAAGATTGCTATTAATGAGACTGAAAAAACCCGGGTCGGTGTCGGTGACACCTGGATTGTCAGCGAGAACATGGTCAAAATTGTCGGCAAGAGTTACTGGCTCCTGGACGTGACGGATAAGAGTACCCGCTTCCTGCTGGCCACCAAATTGTCCTACGGACGGGCGACAGGCGATATCCGGGATTTGCTGGAAACTGCCCGGAGCAAAGCGGGCAAGATTCCCCAACGCATATTGACCAACGATTGGGTCGGCTATCCTGATGGGATTGAACTGGCTTATGGCGCGGATGTGCGACATATCCGCACACTCAAGTTTGATGAAGATGCGGACTCCACCAGGCTGGTCGAATACTGGCATAATACACTTAAAGACCGCATGAGAATAATGTTTAATCTCAAGGACAGGGACCATTCGCGGTTGATATTGGATGGCTGGCTGGTCCACTATAACTATTTTAGATTGCAGAAAGTCCTGAATGACAAAACTCCCGCCGAAATAGCCAGGGCCGACTTCAAATTTCATAGCTGGTTTGATTTAGTCAACCACTCCAAGTATAAGGCCGGCGTTATCAAGGCCGAAGGTTCCGGGACGATGATTGAGGTCTCTGGCAAGCAATTTCCCGAAATCGCTATTCCGCTTAATGACACTCAGCTGAATGCTTTGCCGCTGCTGGTATCGGTACCCCGGGGTGCCGGCGACTCTATGTTCCCCAGAAGAAAGCCCAAAGACAGCCAACTAATCAGGATAGTTAAAAAAGCTGTAAGCCCGCAATGAAATCCTGATCAAAGTCGGCCCGGCCTTCTTTCAAATACGGACCCTCCGACTCCTGCGGAACCTGGCAGGCGAAACTGCCAAAGGTGCCGGTGAAACCCCTGCGGGTTTGGTCCAGCAGCCACTCACCTATTTACTTTTGGTTGATAATTTCAAATTGCAATCTCAAAAACCCATAATAATCAACCACAAGTTAAGCATGTACGTCGGCGGTTCAGTGACACAGGCCCAGGGCACTTTTATAATATTGGCATCC
>JAGDMY010000158.1 GCA_017860765.1 Chloroflexota bacterium
ATTTCGAGCATATTATACCACCTCAGGTTGACCGAGGTCGGGCAAGATCCTAAAATATGGTATGGCGGAATTATTATTTTAAGCCGGAAGCAAAATTTAATTTCTGGATGTGATAGATGACTGAAATGATGTTGCCCAACCTGTACCGAATTGAGATACCCCTCCCCAAAAATCCATTGAAGGCGCTTAATTCTTATCTCATAAAAGGCGATGGGCGGTTCTTAATCATCGATACCGGGATGAACCGTGAGGAATGCCAAAACGCGATGTTTACTGCCCTGGAAGAGTTGAAGGTGGACTTGAAAAAGACAGATTTTATCTTACCTCGCCAATGGCTTCCCTCCTGATGAGCTGAAATCATCGCTGGAGAAACATCCGGGACGTCATTATGGCCTGGGTAAACATCTTGATTTCTATGTCCTGAAAGAGGGTGATCGACTGGACATTGGAGACTATTCTTTCCGGTGTATAGAGACCCCCGGGCATTCTCCCAATCACATGTGCCTCTATGAGCCTAAAATGAAACTTCTGATCTCAGGCGACCACATTCTTTCTGACATTACTCCCAATATTTCCTACTGGGATGTAATGGAGAACCCGTTGAAACAATATCTTGACAGCTTGAGCAAAGTGTATCCTCTTGAAGTTAGCCTGGCTTTGCCCGGTCATCGAAGCAAGATAACGGACCATAAAAAGAGAATCAGGGAACTAAGAGTGCACCATCAGAACAGGATCAAAGAGGCAGCACTGGCTATTGAGAATGGAGCCTGTGATGCTTACCAGGTGGCTCCTTATATCACCTGGGATATTGACTGCAAGTCCTGGGATCAATTCCCCGCTCAACAAAAGTGGTTTGCCTTCGGGGAGACCCTGGCGCATTTGATCTATATGAAAAAAGAAGGCTTGATACGGGAGAAAAAGGAAAATAATAAAATACTCTTTTCGCCGCTCTGCATCAGAAAATATACCTCCTGATCTCAAAATTATTTCAGGGGGCGCAAGATGGCGCGGCAAGGTGCAGCATCGCCCTTGTAAATCAGGAGTGGCAGACAGAGCAGTTCGTATTCTCCCGGAGGGACGCTTCCCAGGGCACAATCTTCCAGGATATATATGCCGGCCTCTAACAGCGCCCGGTGAGTCTTTCTGATACTTTCCTCATTTCTGAAGTCCCCGATGGTGATGTTGTCAAGGCCAAAAAGCGCTATCTTCTTCTCTGCCAGATAGGCTGCTGAATCACTTTCGAGATAAACATAGTCCTCGACAAAACGCTCGCCGGCATACGTGAAGGGAGAGTTGCGAGTTTTGAAGAGGAGGCGTTCACCTTTTTTAATGCGGTGCTTTTCCAATTCGGCTATCTTGATCGTTTTTGGGTCTTTAATTTCGATTACCCGGCACGGACCGACCACGACAGTCAGCGGCAGATCAGATATGGTGGAACCACCCTTAATAAAGTGCAAAGGAGCGTCCAGATGGGTACAGGTGTGGGAGAGAATTTCCAGCATCGAAATAGTGACCTTGGAACCTAGCTCGGCATCATGGAGGCGGTAAACCTTGGGCGGAACAGGGTCCAGTATAAGGTAACTCATCCCCTGTTTAAGGGGGACAGATATATCATACCAGCCTTTAGGCAGTTTAACGGGCATAAAAAGCCTCCTTGCAAATTATCATTTTCCCTAAGAATAGTAAATTGGCACCTTGATAGTCAAGGTATATTTTGTTCCACAAGCCGTCAAAGTACGTTGCCATAAAAATTGACAATCTGCATAGCATGTGCTATATACCGCCTAGGCGGTTAATATAAAAATAAAGGAGGTCAGGGGCAAGTGAGTAGGGCTCGAGACCTGGTTGAGGCAATAGCTGATTTACAGGAAAATCAGGCGCTGGATATTGTGAGGAGAAGATTAAGCACCGGTGAAGACCCATTGGTTATCATTGACGATACCAGGCAGGCGACAGAAATCATCGGAAAACGCTTCGCTGATGGCGAGTATTATATCCCTGAGCTCGTTTACTCCGGTGAAATACTCAAGGAAATCACTGATCTGGTCAAACCCAAGTTGGCCAGAGCTGATGCTAAAAATCTCGGGAAGATTGTCCTTGGGACGGTGGCTGGTGATATACATAATATCGGTAAAGACATAGTAGCCTTTATGCTGGGGGCCAATGGGTTTGAAGTATTCGATCTCGGCGTAGACGTTCCGGCTGAAAAATTTATTCAAAAAATAAAAGAGACCGGTGCTCCTATCGTTGGCCTGAGCGGGCTTTTAACGGTGGCCTACGAATCGATGAAACAAACAATAGAGGCTATCTCCGCAGCCGGTTTGAAAGATCAGGTTAAGATCATGATTGGCGGCGGCCTTATGAACGATGACGTAAGGAAATTTACCGGAGCTGATGCTTATGGCAAAGACGCCCTGGACGGCATAACCCTGGCGAAAAAATGGGCTGGAGGTAGTCAGAATGGTTAAAACATCCCCGGAGCTTTATCGGCAGAAATATGAGCGAATTCAGAAGGCGATCAAATTAGAACCGGCGGACCGTATTCCCGTAGTTTATAACGGCATGGCCTTCGCCCCGCGTTACCTGGGTATGTCTATGGCAGATTTTTGCGCGGATCCAGATGCACCGGTAAATGCTACTCTGGATACCATGGACAAATTCGGCGGCTTTGATGGCATCAATGCGGTAATAGCCGGCAGGACTACCGTGACCGTACCCGAGTTATGGTTGTCGCGGGTAAAGGTGCCGGGTCGCGATCTCCCGCCGGATAGCCTCTGGCAAATACACGAAGCTGAAGTCATGACTACTGACGATTATGATTTTATCATTGATAAGGGATGGGGAGCGTTTCTCGACTACTATTTGCCGAGGGTCGTTGATATGGAAGAATTTAAAGAAGCCACCGGCTGGTTGAAGAAAAACTTCCCCCGCTGTCTTAACGATTGCCGTGAGCGAGGTTACGTACCTGTTAGTGCCTCGGTTACCGCTCCCCCATATGAGTCCTTTTGTGGCGGTCGCTCCATGGGGAAATTCCTGACTGACCTTTACCGGATACCGGACAAAGTGCAGGCCGCCATGGACGTTGTGCTTCCTGAAATAATTGGAAAAACGGTAAGACTTGCCAGGGAATCAGGTGTGCCGGGCGTTTGGATAGGAGGCTGGCGCACAGCCAGTTCACTGGTATCGCCCCGTCTGATGGACCGTTTCGTCTGGCCTTATGTCCTTAAAATTGTAGAGGCTCTTTTGGCCGCCGATTTGATGCCGATTTTTCACTGGGACCAGGATTGGACGCGGGATTTGGTCCGTTTAAAGGACCTGCCTGCCAAAAAATGCCTTTTGAACCCCGATGGTATGACTGACATGCGTCAATTCAAGAAACTCGTCGGGGACAGGATGGCCATGATGGGAGATATTCCCTCCTCGATGTTTGCCACCGGGACTCCGGAAGACGTCTTTAATTATGTCCGCAATCTGGTGGATCTATTCGAGTCGAGAGGATTAATACTGTGTCCTGGCTGTGACGCGCCCATAAATACCAAACCGGAAAATATGGAGGCCTTTGTGGCAGCCAGCCAGAAATACGGTGCGTTAAGTTAGCTACCCTCCAATCATTGTGCCGGGTAACCAGAGGCTCAAAGCAGGGAAAGCACAAATTACTGCCAGGAAGACAATCTCGATCATCAGGAAAGGAGTAACCCCTTTCAGAAGATCGCCAGTGGAGATATTAAAAACGGTCTTGATAGCAAAGAGATTTATGCCCATCGGCGGAGTAATTAAACCTATCTCCGTGTTAATTACAAACACTACCCCGAACCATATAGGATTGTAACCTATCTGGATAATCAAGGGGACAAAAATGGGCACTGTCAATAGAGTGATAGTGAGAGGATCTATCAGACATCCCAATACGAGAAGAATAATATTTATAGAAAGAATCACCTGCCAGGGGGATAGACCAAAATTCATCACAACGTCATGCAGTTTGGTGGCAATATTTGCGCTGCCTATCATATAAGTGAAAAAATAAGCCCCGACAACGATGAACATGATCATGGAATTGACCAGTGTGGACTCGATCAAGGATTTACTGATGCCTTTCCAGCGCAGCCCATAAAATACAATAGCTATAATTAACATAGCTACCACCCCGACTCCGGCTGACTCCGTGGGAGTAGCTATTCCGAAATAGATGCTGCCGAGAATGGCCAATATTACTACTATCACCGGCCAGACGGTTTTAAGGGAAACCACTCTTTCCCTAAAGCTATAACTGGGCCCACGAGGTCCCCATTTAGGCTTCCACCAGCACCATAATACGGCCGGTACAGCTAGCATGAGAGTCAGAATTATGCCGGGTATAATGCCAGCAATGAAAAGCTGGCCGATTGATAATTCTGCCAGGACGGCGTAAATGATCATGGTCGAACTGGGCGGAATCAATGGCCCGAGAACACCCCCGGCCAGCAGTGCTCCTAGTCCCAATTTCCGGTCGTAGCCATATTTTTCAAAGGCCGGCACGGCAGTCTTGCCTACCACAATAGCAGTTGCAGCGCTGGTGCCTATTACCGCCGACATAATGGCTTCACCT
>JAGDMY010000159.1 GCA_017860765.1 Chloroflexota bacterium
GGCAGGTCAGTAACCGGTACACCACCCAGGGCCACCGAGATAGCCGCCAGCAGGTCCGCAATGCGCCCGGTATCGGTGCAGGTCCCATAGCTGAGGACCGGCGGTACCTGTAATGCTTCGCAAAGGCTTTTTAAGCCCGGCCCGGCCAGCTCTTTGGCCTGGGGACTGCAGAGGCCTCCCACCTGCAAGGCCGCATTGCCACAGCCCATGCCCAACACCAGAATATCGCGCTTAATAAGTTCCCTGGCTATAGACAGGGTGTGGACATCCTGACCATGGTCTCTGAGGGTGGTACAGGAGACCAGTCCGACCACACCGCGGAGGGTGCCCTTTTTGATGGCCTCCAGCAGCGGCGTCAAAGTCCCGCCCAGTGCCGCCAGGATACTTTCGGTGGAAAAGCCGACCAGTGCCTCTTTCACCGGCAGTCCGGTCACGGCTTCAACCGTAGCCCGCCGTTCCTGGAAATTTTCTACGGCCATCTGGAGAAGCCGGGCAGCCTGTTGCTCCGCTTTTTCAGGAGAATAGTCGATTCTATCGTTGATGCCGACGAAGGAAACCAGCTCGCTGACGGGTATCAGTTTGAAATGATATTTTTTGGCATACAGAGGGTCAATGGGCATCGAACAGTTCATATCACAGGCGAAGAGGTCGACACAGCCGCTACCCAGGACGGCTTCCTGCATTATCCAGTTGCCGGTGAATCCGTAGAAAACATCATCCATCGGCCAGCGCTGGATCATTTCCTGGCCGGTTTCGATATTGGCTATAATGCGCAGGCCTTTGGCCCCGGCAGCCCTGGCTTTCTCCTGCCATTCAGGCTGGCGCGCCAGCTGGACCATGGCAAAACCGAGAAAAGGCTCATGGCCGTTGACCAGGGCATTAACATAGTCCGGCTGCAACACTCCCAAATCTACCCTCATGGTATGAGGGCGGGGAATATTAAAGAGGATATCCTGGAAATATTCATTGACAATCTGACTCTGGTAAGCCATGGCTATACTCATTCGCATGGCTTTAAGCGCCAGACTGGCAAAATACCCATCAACGTTGGTGAGGCAGGAACTGGTCTCCAGCATCATCTCGTTATAAATCCCGGAGGGAAATATCCCCAGCCTTTTCCAGAGCTCCTGACGTTCCGGCGGCGCCAGGGCCGCCACTATCCGGCTACTTCCCTGCCTGCTGAAATCAGCTTCCACGAAATCGCACAATCTGAGGGCAATTTGTTTGGGCGAGCCGGAAGTGGAAACACCCAGGCGGCCCGCAAAGGTCTTCAGCTTGTCTTTTTCCCGGATTTCAAAGGGAGTTTCGCCTCTGGCTGTGGCACGCAGCGTCTTGACAGTCTGTTCGGTATGATAATGATAGGTCGAAGCCCCCATCACATTCCTGAGCAACATCATTCGCATTGCCATACCGTCCGCTGTGATGCCGCAGACGCCCCGCTTATCTTTGCTGGCGTCCCCACGGCAAGGACCGTTGGAGCACAGGTCACAGCGGTTGCCGCCCAGGCAAAAAGCGCAGCGCTGGTCAGGGTTTCCACCCATTCCCTGAGCCTCATAGCGGTCCCAGACGGTGGTCATGTTATCTTTTTTCAGGCGGTCATAGACCTTACGGACTGACTCGTGATAAGAGATTCTATTTTCTTCCATTTTGGCTATCTCCCTTCTCAGACGAATTTTTAATATTGCCCTTTATTCCAATAGTGATTTCATCAAAAGGTATCTTTTTGCCGCTCTCGGCTATAGCCTTCCGGGCGATATAAGCCAGGCCCGAGCAGCAGGGCACCTCCATATGTACCACGGTCAGGCTTCTAATATCCCCTTGCCTGAGGATTTCCCTCAGCTTCACCAGGTGCGCTTCAGCATCGTCCAGCTTGGGACAGGCTACCAGCACGCTGTGATCCTTTAAAAAATCGGTGTGCAGGTTCGGATAAGCAAAAGGAACACAATCGGCCACCAGGACTACATCGGTACCATTTAAAAAGCCCGCTCCCGGCGGGACCAAGGCCAGCTGCACCGGCCAGTGAGTCAGCAGAGGTATCTGCCGCGCTCCGTTTGCCCCGGCGGGGGTTTCCTGCGGCTTCTCAAGTTCCCGGACCATGGCGCCCGGACAGGCGCACGGGGCAGGGGCGGACCCGGCCCTTTTTTCTTGAAGATGCTCTTTAACGGCCTCCTCATTAAAGTCCTCAGCCTCCTTCTCCACAATGGTCAAGGCCCCCTCGGGGCACTCTTTGAGACACGCCGCCAGGCCATCACAATACTTCTCCTTGACCAATCTGGCTTTGCCATCTACCAGCGCCAGAGCCCCTTCAGCGCAGGAATCTATGCACAATCCGCACCCGGTACATTTCTCTTCATCAATTTGAATTATTTTTCTCAGCACTTTAGTCGCCATTCCAGAACTCCTTTACTCTCCCCTTAACTGCTTCCAGCGCTCTTCGCCCAGACATTCGCGGGCCTTGGAGCACCATTCAATACAGGTGGGCACTTTCTCTTTGTAGACATAGGTGCCGCACTTGCGGCATTTGATGCGGGTCTCATCGGAAAAAATTTCCACCTCAGCCCCGCAACTCGGGCATTTATGCAAAGAAACCGTCAAATTTCTTCCGTCCTGACCCGGACAATGGCTTACCATAGTCTTACCTCCCGATATCCTTTTCCTTACTTCATTCTATGACAGTAGAAAGCGCCTTTCTATGATATGGCTCATATTGAAGGATTAAAGGAAGGCTCAAATTCAGCTTCCAAATATCAGCGGCAATACTCTGGCGGCTATTCCGCCAAAAGCTATTGCCAGGGCAATCTCGACAAAAATCATAGCCAGGGTAATTTTAAGGCCGGTCTCCTTGACCAGGACAGCGATCGTAGAAAGGCAGGGCACATAAAGCAGGATGACTATAGAAAAGACCACCATTTGGAGAGGGGATATGAGCGAGTTGATAGCGGCCCCTCCAGCCAGGGCGATAAGCAGGGCGAGATTGGCTTCTTTTCTCAGTATGCCAAAGATGAGCAGGACGCCGGTAAAAGCTGGCAGGCCGAGCCAGGTTACCGTAACCGGCGTCAGAGCGTTGGTGATATGGTCGAGCAGTCCAAAGACTCTCAGAGATTCAATTGCCAGGCTACCGGCGATAATCAGCGGTACTCCCAGAATCAGGAAATCTTTAAAGCGGCTCCAGGCTTGCCGCCAAACAATCTTCAGGGAAGGCAGCCGATACTCGGGTATTTCCATGATAATTCCGGGAGAGGTGCTGGGGCTCATCTGGCTGAGAATCCGCCCTATGATGAAGATGAGAATAAACTGGAAGAACAGGAGGCCGATGGCCCATTGCCAGCCGATGAAAGCCCCCACCAGGCCCAGGACCACCGACGTCCGGGCAGAGCAGGGGACCATGGTGGAAAGGAAAGTGGCAATAAGCCTGTCACGCCGGTTCTCCAATACCCGGCAGGCCATGCAGGCCGGGACATTGCACCCCAGGGCAGTTATCATCGGCAAACTGGCTTGGCCATGAAGACCGAGCAAATGACAGGGCCGGTCCATAATGAAAGCGATTCGGGGAAGATAGCCGCTTTCTGCCAGCCAGCCCAGAATGAAGAAGAAGGGGAGGATAAAACCCAGGGCTACCGAAAGAGCCGCGTAGAATCCGACCGCCGCGCCATTCCAGAATATTTCCGCCAGCAGGCCGGTGGCATGAGGATTAAAGCTATTAAAAATCCGGGCTATCAAGTCGGTGAGCCACCCGCCGAAAAAAGAAATAAATACCAGAATAGCCACCATCATCAGGACAAAAAGGATATATCCGGCTACCGGGTGGAGGCTGACATTTTCCAGTCGGGAGGCCGGCCGGGTGGCTGACCCGGCGCCGGTGGTGACTTCTGTGGCTATTTTGGCTGCCAGAGCGTATCTCTCCGAGGCTATTACCGCGTTCGCCTCTTCCCCATGAATCCTGGCAATTTCAGTGGAGAGTTGCGAGGCCAGACGTACCGAGCCCGGGTCATATTTAGACACCTCCGCCAGCATTCCGGGGTCGCCCTCCAGCAGTTTGATGGCCGTCCACCGGGAAGGATATAAGGCAGCGTTCTCCGCCAGAAGCTGGCTGAGACGGGTTACGCGGTCCTCCACTTCGGGGCCGTAGTTATTCTGGCGGGGGCCCGCCAACTGGACTTTTTGATATATCGTCCCCAGAGCGGCTTCGACCAGTTCATGGACACCGATGCCTCTGGTGGCGACAGTGTTAATGACGGGAGCGCCGAATTTATCGCCGAGCAAGGTGGTATCGATATTGATATGCTTCTTTTTGGCAATATCGGCGTAATTCAGGGCCAGCACTACGGGGACAGCCATCTCAGTGAGCTGTAAGGTGAAATATAGATTCCTCTCCAAAGAGGTGGCGTCGAGGACGTTGATAACAACGTCCGGACGCCTCATCAGGATAAATTCCCGGGTGACCAGTTCTTCACCGGAATAGGT
>JAGDMY010000160.1 GCA_017860765.1 Chloroflexota bacterium
CGGAGAAGTTGACCGAGGCGGGCGGTCTTTACTGCTGGAAGATAATTTATCATGTCCCGGGAAAAGGACCGCAGGTTTAGAAGTTGAGGTTTACCCCTGCCCGCTGGAGTATCTCCCGGGCGGCGACCACTCCAGAAGCTGATGCCAGGCTCAGGCCGCGGCTGACCCCGGCTCCATCGCCCACCCCGAACATATTGTGGACCTCGGTTTCCAGCACCGGGCTGAGCTGGGGGCGGAGGGAATAAAACTTGACCTCCACGCCATAAAGCAGGGTATGGCGCGAAGCTACGCCGGGGGTAAGCTTGTCCATGGCCTGCAGCATTTCGATAATGCCCTTGAGATGACGGTAGGGGAGGACAAAACTGAGGTCTCCCGGAGTGGCGCTTTTAAGCGTAGGCTGTACCAGTCCCTTGCGAATGCGGGTATCATTGGTGCGATGCCCGGTCATCAGGTCTCCCAGCCTCTGCACCAGGACTCCCCCGCTGAGGATATTGGCCAGACGCGCCAGATATTTCCCGTAGGCTATCGGCTCATGAAAAGGCTTGGTGAAATCCGTGCTCACCAGGATAGCAAAATTGGTATTGGGGGTGCACCTGTCAGCATAGCTGTGCCCGTTGACAGTCACCACCGGATCAGCGCCTCCGGTATTCTCCATGGTCACCTCGCCGCCGGGGCACATGCAGAAAGTGCGCAGGCGGTCATCGAAGCTCTTTGAGAAGTATTCCAGTTTGGCTTCATAAAGGACGTTGGTCAAGGGTTCCATCACCGCTCTGGGCACCTCCACCCTGACTCCCACGTCCACGGGGTTGTTATGCATGGTAAGATTCAGACGCCCGGCTTCTTTAGAAAGCCAGTCGGCGCCCTCGCGGCCCGGTGCCAGAATCAGATAATCGCAAGCGTACCTTTCCCCGCTGGCGGTCTCTACCCCCTTTACGGCTCCTTTTTCCACGATGACCCCGCTGACCATGGTATTAAGCTTGACCTCCAGGTAGGAGTTGAGATGTTCCCGCATGGATTTCAAGACCGAGAAGCAATTTTCCGTTCCCATATGCCTCAGGGGCACGGATACCAATTTCAAGTCGGCCAGGGCGGCCCGGGCACGCAGTTTTTCGACCTCTTCACCGACGCCGTAGAGTTTGTCCGGCGCACCAAAACGGGTATAGACTTCATCTATATATTTAAGAAGGGATTCAGTTTTTTCCAGGCCGAGGTAATCTTTGAGCCATCCCCCGACCTCCGGAGTCAGAGTGAGCTTGCCGTCGCTAAAGGCGCCGGCGCCTCCCAACCCACAGACCAGATTGCAGGGGGAACAGGAAAGGCAGCTCTGGCCGGTATCCCGGGATGGACAAAGCCGGCCTCCCAGGTCCTTTCCTTTCTCAACCATCAGAAGATTAAGTTGGGAAGCCCGGGTGATTTCCAGAGCGGCAAAGATGCCGGCCGGCCCGCTTCCTATAATAATTACGTCGTACTTTTTAGCCATCGCATTTAATGCCCCTAATAATATAAGACGTATGCAGGCGACCCGTCAACGCTCAGGCCTCCCTACTTTAGTACTGGCACGCAGTGAATTGCGCTCAAAGCGAGTCCTTATGCGGTCTTTGACAGGCCAAGGAGGGGGTTGTCCAGGGGTGGACAGACATATCCTGTCTAGGCCTGGCCAGTATTCAGGGGAGGATCGTGGTTATGGTCCCGGTGGGGGGCGAACTGCCCCTCTTACCCGGCGCCTCAAGTATGCGCGGCGGGAGCGCAACCCGGTGTGGATACCCCGGAAGATGAAGATGAAGAGGCCGTGCCGAATGAGCAGAACTGCCTGCGCGGGTGTTCCTGCCCGCATTTGGGACATTTTAATTCGCTGTCTTTATCATTGATGCTCCGGCGGCGCTCGAATTTTTCACCGCACCTGGGACATTGATATTCATAAATTGGCATTTCTCTTACCTTCTTTTAAATTGGGCTAACGTCGTCCTCATCCTCATCAAATTCGCCGAAGGGATATTCCCAGATATTATCTTCCATTTCGCAATCTAACCTCTAAAACGATTCCCTTTTTATCATACTCCGCCGGGCACCCTACGGGCAAACGGGGATAGCTGGTTTTCGCGGCGCTTTTACATAAAATGCTGGCGCAGTTCTTCAGCGGAGTGGGGACTGAACAGCGCCGGAGGTATGTCCAGCATCGTGAAGCAGCCCTGGTTGCCGCGCTCCTTCAGCCGGTAGGCAGCCCGTGCGCAGGCTACCAGCACGCTGCCGGTGAATTCGGGGTTGCTTTGCAGCTGGCAGCGGTATTCCAGGATCTGGCGGGAGTTGTCTTTTCCAGTCGTCCCGGTGGTCAGTACAAATCCCCCGTGGGGTATGGCCGCATGCTTTTTTGACATCTCCTCCTGGCTTATGAAAATCACTTCTACGTTGTATTCGTCGAAATATTTCGGCATTCCGGCGATTTCCCGGCGAATTCTCTCCTGGTCGGCCCCCTTTTCCGCCACCACGAAGACGCGCCGGGCATGCATCTGCCTTTTACTAAAATCGGGCACCTCCCCGCTTCTGACCCGTTGCAGCGCCTCCTCTATCGGGAGAGTGTAGGAGCGGGCATCCACCACTCCCTTAACGGTTCTGGCGGCATCGGAGTGTCCCTGGCTGACGCCCACTCCCCAGAAGGTGTAGCCCCGGCTGGCGGGCAGAAAGGCCCCGCCCAGGACCCTTTCCAGCGAAAATATCCCCGGGTCCCATCCCGCCGAGATTATCGAAACGTTTCCACCAGCTCGCCCGATAGCGTCCATTTTGGCGAAATAAGCCGGAATATCAGCATGCGTATCAAAGCTATCCACGGTGCTGAACCTGCGGGCAAAAAGAGGGCCTTGCAGAGGAGTGTCGAGCCTCGAACCGCCGCACAGGACTACCACATCGATTGAAAGGCCTGCGGGAAGGGCGGACTCATCGGTCCTGAATACCGGCACATCTTTGATCCGTTTTTTGACCTCCTCGGGTCTACGCGAAAAAAGTGCCACGAATCGCGTATCCTGGTTTTTCCCCAGGGCGCTGATCACACCCCGCCCCAAATTCCCATACCCGGCTACGGCCACGTTGATCAAATTTACCCCTCCTTATTATTGCGCCCCTCTCCGGGTGCGCTTAGTCAGCGTATTTCAAGCCTTCCAGGTGTCAAGGCAAGGAAGAAAATCTATTTCCCCGGCGTCCGTCAATCAGATGCCGAATAGCCATCACAGGATGGTGGTAGATCATGCGGGGCCCGGAAAAACGCATGACTTCCCTGACTTTGGCCCGCATTTCCCGCTTATAACAGTGTACCGGGCATTTGGCGCAGGTCGGCTTGCTCTCCTGGAAAGGACATTTCTCGAGGCGCTCTCGAGCGTAATCCAGCAGATTCCGGCATTCTGCGCAAGTTGCGGAGACGCCGTGCTGCCGGCGGCAGTAGAGCGCTATCATAGTGGCGATCGTTTTATTTTCCCTGGCAATCCGGGGATGCATAACGCCCATTTAATTATCTTGCGGCGAAAAATTTATCTTAAGATTTTTTCGGGATCACTTTATTAACCATATCCCGGGTGTTCATCACATTCAGCTTATGGTAAAGGAGTGCAAAGCGGTCTTCCAGTTCCCGGCCGATCTCACGGAGATTGTCTGGCGGCAGGTCCCAGAGTTCGGCCTTGAAATCGCCGAAAGCCCGCTTGCGGTTGCGGTAGATAAACTGCGTTTCAGTCTCATCGCTTTTCCGGTCGCCGGCATATTTAACGGCCAGGCCGGCATTGATCTTCTGGTGCAGCGACTGCGGGAAATGGGGGCTATCGAAGATGATATTCTGGAAACCGGTAGCTAAATGCACCTCCAGTGTGCCTCTGCGGGGGAATATATCAAACATCTCGTCGGGGAGCGTAGAGGCCCCATGCTGCACAGCCCCGCCCAGACCATACTCTTCCCGGGAGATTCGCGACAGCTTTTCCAGGGTATCGAAGTCCAGTTCCACTCTGGCGATGGTCCCATCTGGCAGGGCAATGCCGCCATGGGTAGTGCCGGTCTGGACGCTGATCTTCGAGATTCCCCTGAGGGGCGCCGGCAGATTGGTCCGGTACACGTTCATGAACGCCCGCAGATCCCCCTCAGTGCTGTTGCCGGCCCCGATCTCTCCGATTTCCCCTCCCACCGATACGGTGATACCCTCCGGTTCGAGGCTGCGGATATATTGGGTTATTCCGGCGGTAATCCGGGCATTGAGATCCTGCTGCTCCAGGAGGTCCTTTTTCTGAATGTCCACCAGGGTGGAGGCGTCAATATCTATATTATAAAATCCGGCCTCGATGGCATCCTTGATCAAATTCTTCATCGAGTCCACTTCCTTGGCAGCATCCGCCAGATAATTCTTGCGCCTTACCTGGGTGTGGTCGGCTTGAAGAAAGACGGGGCCCTGGAATCCCGTGGTGACAGCCGCCGCCAGGACCAT
>JAGDMY010000161.1 GCA_017860765.1 Chloroflexota bacterium
GTGCGAGGTCAGGCCCGCTTTAACCACCATCAAAGACTATCTCTACATCGGCCCCAATCTCCCACCAAATATGGAGAGCTATGAAGAGGTCTTGAAGAACTCCAGCAACCAACCGGTGAATATCAAATTGACCCCCCAGGATGAATGTGGTCTTTATTTTACCTCGGGTACCACGGGCTCTCCTAAACCGGTACTCTTGACTCACAGTAATATGATCTTCGCCGCCAGGGTAGAACAGGCCCACCATCACCAGACGCGCAGGGATAATTTTATCATCCTGCCTCCGCTTTACCATACCGGGGCCAAGATGCACTGGTTCGGCAGCCTGATTTCCGGCAGCAAGGGCACTATCCTTACCGAGTTCAGTCCTAAAAATGTACTGGAAGCAATCAGCAAGGAGCGGGGAACTATCGTCTGGCTGCTGGTACCCTGGGTACACGATATTCTGGTGGCCCTTGACAAAGGCGAGCTGAAGCTGAGAGATTATAATCTGAGATCGTGGCGTCTGATGCATATCGGCGCTCAACCGGTACCCCCGGCCCTGGTGATGCGCTGGTGGGACTATTTCCCCAACATGCAATATGACAATAACTACGGTCTCAGCGAGTCCACGGGTCCCGGACCGGTCCATCTGGGCTTAGATAATGATTTCATAGCGGGAGCCGTCGGCAAGGTAGGGTCAGGCTGGCAACTGAAGATTGTCCACACCGATGACAACCGCAACATCCCGCCCTGGATGGTCGGCGAACTGTGTATTAAGGGTGACGGGGTTATGAAAGAATACTATAAGAACCCTGAATTGACGGCCAGGACCATTGAGGATGGCTGGCTCCATACCGGGGATATGGCACGCATAGATAATGACGGCTACGTTTTTCTGGTAGACCGCAAAAAAGATATTATTATTGTTGGCGGTGAAAACATATATCCGATTGAGGTGGAGGATGCCATCCATAACCACCCCAAGGTCTATGATGTTGCCGTTATAGGAATTCCCGACAAAAGGCTGGGAGAAATTGTGGCCGCTGTAGTTGACCCCAAGCCAGGAGAAAGCCTGACCCTGGACGAGATGAACAGTTTTCTGGAAACAACTCTGCCCCGCTACAAAAGGCCCCGCCTGATTATCTTTGATAAAGTGCCGCGGAATCCTACCGGAAAGATAGAAAAACCCAAATTGAGACTAAAATATGGCGGAAACATCATGTAGAAGGTCAAACCAACGGCCGGTCCCGGCTGATGAGTGCAAATGCGCCGGGTGCCGGACCTGCATGCTGCGCTGCTCGTTCCAGCATTCGGGTGCCTTCAACCTGTCCGCAGCCCGGATCCAGGTCCGCAAGCTAGTCCATCAAGACCACGAATTCAGCATATCCTTCACTGAAGACTGCGATTTCTGTGGAGTATGTGCCACTTACTGTCCATATGGAGCTTTAACCGGGCCCAAAAAAGTCAAGGTTGGGGACTAAATGGGACTACCAGGCTATGCCGGCCACATTCTCTTCGTCGATTTGACCGTTGGCAGCGTAAAAAAAAGGCCTCTGGACCCGGGCTTAGCCCGCCAGTATATCGGCGGCAGCGGGCTTAATGTCAGGCTGGCCAGCGAGCTTGTCCATCCGGACACAAAGCCCCTGTCTCCCGGAAATGCTATCATTCTGGGCGCCGGTCCCTTCAACGGCACCCTTATTCCCGGCTCATCAAGACTGTCGCTGCTTTATAAATCGCCGCTTAATGGTTCCTTCATCCAGAATAGCGGCGGCGGCAATTTCAGCGGCTTCCTCAAGTCCTCGGGCTACGACCACCTGGTGGTCACGGGCCGGTCAAGTAAACCGGTCTACATTAAGATACAGGACCACAAAGTCGAACTTCTGGATGCGGGAGACCTCTGGGGCAAGGACAGCTTTGCAACTACAGACGAGCTCAGGCTGAGACATGAGCCCTGCAGCATCCTGCCGATTGGCCAGGCGGGTGAGAACCTGGTCAATATTTCAGTGGCCCAGATTGACAAAGGAGGCACAGTTGGCTCAGGCGGACTGGCTGCGGTGATGGGCTCCAAGAACCTCAAGGCTATAGTCGCGATGCAGGGTACCGAAGAAATCAAAATGGCTGACCCCCGTCGTCTCAAGGTGATTATTGACGAATTATTGAAAAGAGTGATGAACTACCACCTGCGCCAGGAGATGATGCGGGGTGGGGCGATGACGATGACCTCCGGCTGGCTGCCGGAAGGAGTCCTGACCCGGAATTCAAGCGTCCTGATGCCATATCCGCCGGGGACCCCGCAAATACAGGCCGGGATATATGAACTCCATAAGCAAAGCCGGCGGAAGATCGCCTGCATGGCCTGTCCCATGTCCGACAAAGACCGCCTTGATCTAACTGAAAAGGGCTTTACCACCTATGACTCCGCCGTATTTGCGGAAACCGCGATCATGACCACTTTTCCAGCCTGTGGCTACAGTGAAAGTCCTCTCCAGGACCGCTATGCCGACGCTCTCAGGTATGTTGATATGACTAACCGTTACGGCATCGACCGGTTATACAGTTTTCAGGGGCTTATCGACTTCGTCGTCACCCTCTACGAGGAGGGGGTGCTGACCGCGGCCGATACCGGCGTTGCGCTGGACCGCAGTTTTGAGACCCTGCTCAAATTGGTGAGAATGACCGCTTTCAGGGAGGGGTTCGGCGATATCCTGGCGGACGGCATACTCGGCGCAGCCCGCCGGATCGGCAGGGGCGCCGACAGGTACGTTCAGAATGTGATCAAAGGACAATTCGTCAACCGCGATCCGAGGTTGTGGGGACTGGGACCGATGGAATTCGAGATGCTGGTCTATCCCGGACGTCCCCTCGGGGTAGCGGCTGCCATGGGGTCCGCGACCTATAACCCCGGCAGTCCCCTTGAAGAGATCAAGAGGCAGGCCCTGAGGTGCGGGGTCCCCGAAGAAGCCCTGAAGCGTATTTTTTGCGGAGGCTCGTTCAATATCGGACGGCTGGCCAGGCACGGCGAAGACTTCTTCGGCATCTTTAATATGCTCGGGCAATGTCACCGCCTTTATATTTCCAGATTCTACAGCTTGCAGACCCTGGCCGAGCTTTATTCGGCAGTTACAGGGGCGGAAGCCACCGCTGCAGACCTTAAATCGGCCAGCGACCGCGCCTGGAACCTGTGGAAACTGATGAACGCCCGGGCCGGTTTTGCCCGCTCTCGCGACGAGCCGCCTGAGATATGGTTTCAGCCTTTAGAGGGGCCCGGCCGGTCTTACCGCTTAAGCGACTATTTTCATACCACCGAGCTAAGCCGGGAAGATGTTGACCGGTATCTGGATGATTACTACGATGAGAGGGATTGGGATAAAACCAGCGGTCTGCCTACGGCCGGCAAGCTCGAAGAATTGGGATTATCACGCCTTTAATCACACCTCTCTGCCGGTCGGATTCAGACCATTATCAACCCTGCCTTTGGGGGTCCCCTACCACGGTGTAGATTTTTCCTTCAGGGCGGCGATCAGGTTATCCAGCGTTATAGCGGCCATAGTAAGGGTCTGCGTGGTGCCTCTGGCGCTTAAGCGGATCGCCAGTTTGGCAATCACCTCGTTGCTGGGCGCGTCCAGAATGCTGACAAAATCGTATTGCCCCAGCAGGGCATACTGGCACAGCACTTTAACGCCCAGATATTCAACTTCTTTATTCAATTCTTTAAGCACTTCGGGGTCTTCTTGCAGGCTCTTCCTTCCGGCATCGGTCAACGTGGTCAACATCAAATAGATCGACATATTCACCTCCCTCTCTCGGTAGCTTTGCTTAGCATTATAACACAGGTTAATCTCTCCCGGTTCAGCAAAATATTGCCTTGATTTCGATTATGCTATAATAGAGCCATTAAAAAAAGGATAAACCAAATGTCAGACGCGGAATTAAAAGCCCGGAGTCAGGGAAATCTGGCAGACCTGCAAGCGAAGATCAAGCAGGAACCCATTGCCTCCTTCCTGGGCATTAAGGTGCTGGAGCTTTCCCCGGGATATACCAGGGTATCCATGAAAATGCGCCCGGAATATTTAAACTTCAACGGACTGGTCTTTGGCGCCATCATCATGTCGATAGCCGACTATGCCTTTTCCCTGGCCATCAATTCCCTGAATATGCCCAGTGTGGCTACCCAGTTTAATATTCATCTTCTGGCCCCCGCCGAGGTAGGAGAAGATATTACCGCCGAAGGCAGGGTGCTCAGGAGTGGCAAAAGGGTGGGAATCTCTGAAATGACGGTCCTCAATCAGAGCGGCAAAATTATCGCCAGGGCTACCGGGACCACCATACCACTCTCACAAACCTGATTCGACCCCGATTCCCCTCAATATTCTGAAACTACCCGAATGGCCAGGATTAAATCTCCCCATCCGCAGGGCGAATTAATTTCAATTCCGGAGTACTTTTAAGATACAGGATGAATTGAATTCGCC
>JAGDMY010000162.1 GCA_017860765.1 Chloroflexota bacterium
CCATCGTGAAGACAGTTGAAGGGGCCTTCCACCAATAACCATCTTTTCCAGGTTTTAGCGGAGTGCTTCCACATCTCTAACCACCGTATACTTGTCATGAGCCCATGGTGTATACTTGATATCTAAAGTCCAAAATTGGTACAAAAAATTCATCGCTTTTAAATAAGGAATTGGTCCCATTCATGGCAAAAAATGAAAAAATAAAGACCGGTTATATTTGCCAGCAGTGCGGAAAGGAGAGCTTAAAATGGCTGGGGCGCTGCCCGGAGTGCCAGGCCTGGAATACCTTTGTAGAGACTTCTATCGCCCGGGCCTCCTCCAGCCGGGTAGCTGTCCGGGGCACACCGGCCCGCAAGCTGTCTCTCATTGAGCTACAGAATACCTACCGCACACCCCTGCCCCTTAATGAACTGAACCGCGTGCTGGGCGGAGGGCTGGTGGCTGGCTCAATTTCATTAATCGGCGGCGAACCGGGTATCGGCAAGTCCACTCTGCTCCTGCAGGTAGCGGACATGATAGCCGCCACGCGCGGGAATGCGGTCTACGTTACGGCGGAGGAGACCGCCCACCAGATAAAGCTCCGCGCCCAGCGTTTGGGCATCGCCGGCGAGAACCTCTACCTGATGTCTGAGACCGACCTGGAGGTCATCCTGAGCGAGCTGGATAACCTCAATCCGGGGTTTGTGGTGATCGATTCCATCCAGACGGTCGGCCTTCCTGAAGTCCCGGCCGCCCCTGGCAACATCACCCAGATAAGGGAATGCACCCTGCGCCTCCTGCAATGGGCGAAGGCCAAGGAGGTGCCGGTTTTTATCGTGGGACATCTGACCAAGAGCGGCGATATCGCCGGACCGCGGGCCCTGGAACACATCGTGGATGTGGTCCTGTATTTCGAGGGTGCTCCCTATAGCACATACCGTCTTCTGCGCTGCGTCAAAAACCGCTTTGGCTCCGCCAATGAGGTGGGTGTCTTCGAAATGGTGGAAAAAGGACTGGTGCAGGTGGAAAATCCATCTCAGGCCTTTATCGTGGAGCATGAAGAAAACATCGGCTCGGCTGTGGTACCAATTATGGAAGGCCACCGTCCCCTGCTGGTGGAGGTCCAGTCTCTGGCCACTACCTCCTATTTCGGAATGCCCCGCCGGGTAGCCAACGGGGTTGATTTTAACCGGCTGCTGCTGATAATCGCAGTTCTGACCAAGAGGGCCGGACTGCGGCTGGGAAATCAGGACATTTTGGTCAATGTGGCAGGAGGACTGAAGATTGAGGAACCCGGGGCCGACCTGGCTATTGCGATTTCAATAGCCAGCAGTTTTTACGACTCGGGAGTTAAACCCGGCCTGGTGGTGATAGGAGAAATCGGCCTGAGCGGAGAGTTGCGAACGGTATCCCAGATTGACCGGCGGATCAGCGAAGCTGCTCGTTTGGGTTTTAATCTCTGCCTGCTACCCCGCAGCTCCCTTAAAGCTTTGCCTCCCATTAAGGGCCTTGAGCTTCTTCCTGCCGGAAATCTGAAGGAAGCTATTTTCAAGGGTCTTATTCGTACCCGGCGCCGCACCCAGCCGGCGGAAGGGACGGAGTCCGGGCCGCCGGTAGAGGAAGAGGAAATAGAGGAACTATGAAAGCCGGAAATATTTCTAAAGGCAAGGTATGCGCGATTATTGTAGCTGCCGGAGAAAGCCAGCGAATGGAAGGGACAGATAAAATTCTGGCCATCCTCGGCGGTAAGCCGGTTTTGAGCTGGTCGATCGAGGCCTTTGAAAACAGCTCCAATGTAGACCGTATCGTCCTGGTGAACAGCCAGAAGAACAAGGACACGGTACAGTGTCTGGTAATCGACCACAAATGGACCAAAGTTGCTGAGGTCTGTACGGGCGGTCAAAGGCGTCAGGATTCGGTGGCAGCCGGCCTGGCCCTGGTTCACGGCTGCGAATGGGTTATTATTCATGACGGGGCCCGGCCTTTCATAACCCGGGACCTGATCGATCGTGGACTGGTGGCGGCTCTCGAGACCGGAGCGGCCGTGGCGGCAGTGCCGGTGACTGACACTATCAAAGTGGCGGGTGACGACCATTTTGTGGTGGAAACCCCTCCCCGCTCCGCGCTCTGGGCAGCCCAGACGCCCCAAATCTTCCGTTTTGATATAATAAGAGAAGCCTATCGCAAGTCCAGCGGCGAAGCCACTGATGATGCAGCGCTGGTAGAACAAATAGGGTACCGGGTCAAGCTTTACCCGGGAGCATATGAAAATATCAAAATTACCACGCCGCGGGACCTGGAAATAGCAGAGCTCTGGTTAAAGGGACATGGCCAGTAAAATTCGCGTTGGAATAGGTTACGATGTCCATCCCCTGGTAGCGGGGCGAAAGCTAATGCTGGGAGGCATTGAGGTGCCTTACAGCAAGGGCCTGGACGGCTGGAGTGACGCCGACGTTTTAATTCATGCTGTCATGGACGCCATATTGGGCGCCGCCTCGCTGGGTGATATAGGTAAACACTTCCCGCCGGGGGCAGCCGAATACCAGAATGCCTCCAGCCTGATGCTGCTGGCCAAAGTTAGGGGACTTCTGGATCAAGCCAAGTGGAAAATCGGCAATCTGGATATCATGGTGATAGCGGAAGAACCGAAACTCAAAGACTATCTGGACAGCATGGCCCGCAACATCGCCCAGGCGCTGGGGCTCTCCCCGGCCGAGGTCAGCATCAAAGCCACCACTAATGAAGGACTGGGATTCGTAGGAAGGGGGGAAGGGATTGCCGTTCAGGCTGTGGCGCTGATTGAATCGACCAGGTTTGAATATAAGTTTTTGTAACGGGGAAATAAAAAGTAATCCATGTCCATTTTTTCCAGCATTCGCAACGACATCCGAGCTATTTACCAATGTGACCCGGCTGTCCACAATATTTTAGAAGTCTGGCTGGCCTATCCCGGGTTTCATGCCCGCCAGTTCCATCGTTTGGCCCACACCCTTTTTAAATGGCATATACCCGTTATCCCCAGGCTGATCTCGCATATCAGCCGCTTTTTGACGGGTATCGAAATTCATCCGGGTGCACAGCTAGGCGAGGGCGTTTTTATTGACCACGGCATGGGGGTAGTCATCGGTGAAACGGCAATAGTAGGGGACTATGTCACCCTTTACCAGGGGGTTACTCTGGGAGGCACCAGCCTGCAGAGGGTCAAGCGCCATCCTACGATTGGCAATCATGTAGTGGTGGGGGTGGGAGCCAAAGTGATCGGCGACATCACTATTGGAGATTATACCCGCATTGGGGCCGCTTCGGTGGTGATTAAGTCAGCCCCGGCCAATGCGACCGTAGTCGGCAACCCGGGCAGAGTAGTAGCAGTGCGGGACCCGGGTACAGATACTGTGATGAGGCTCCCCGACCCAATTGGTGAAAAAATAGATAATCTGGAAAAGCGCGTCGGTGAACTGGAGGAGCGCCTGACCAAATACGAAGGAAAGAAAGAATGAAGATTTTCAACACCCTCTCAGGACAAAAAGAAGAGTTCGTCCCCCAGGGCGATATTATAAGGATGTACGTCTGCGGAGTTACCCCGTACGATCACAGCCATCTGGGACATGCCATGAGCTATATCTTCTTTGATGTTATCCGGCGCTACCTCAAATACCGCGGATTCGAGGTCAAATACGTCCAGAACGTCACCGATATCGACGATAAAATCATCAATCGCGCCAACCAGCGCGGCATCACTCCCGCCGAGCTGGCCGGCAAATTTACCGAAAGCTTCTTCGAGGATATGCGGGCTCTGTTTGTGCTCCCGGCTGATATCAGTCCACGCGCAACCGGAGAGGTCGCTAAGATTATCGAAGTGATTGAGGGGCTGGTGGAAAAGGGCTTTGCCTACCGGGCTTCCGACGGAAGCGTCTATTTCCGGGTAACCAGAGATCCGGACTATGGCCAGTTGTCCCATCGCACACTGGATATGATGCAGGCAGGAGCACGCATTGAAATTGGCGAGCAAAAAGAGCACCCCATGGACTTCGCCCTATGGAAGGCGTCCAAGCCAGGTGAGCCATTCTGGGACAGCCCCTGGGGCAAGGGGAGGCCCGGCTGGCATATCGAGTGCAGCGCCATGTCGCTGAAATATTTAGGGGAGACCCTGGATATCCACGGCGGCGGTCAGGACCTGATTTTCCCTCATCACGAGAATGAGATAGCCCAGTCAGAAAGTTACACCGGAAAAAAACCCTTCGTCAGGTACTGGATGCATAACGGTCTGGTGCAGGTAGGCGAAGAGAAGATGAGCAAGTCGCTGGGCAACCTGGTTACCATCAAAGAGGCCATGGCGAGGCATAGTGCTGATGCATTGCGGGTCTTTATCCTCAGCTCCCAGTATCGCAGCCCCCTTTCCTACTCTGAGGAGGGGCTGGAGGGGGCCAAGAAAGGCGCTGAGAGGCTGGCCCGGGCCGCCCATCGGGTAGACAGT
>JAGDMY010000163.1 GCA_017860765.1 Chloroflexota bacterium
GGGGTCTGGAGTTCGAATCTCCATCCCTCCGCCACCAAACCTGAAATCCCAAGCACCAAATTCGAATTTCAAAACAAATTTACAGTAGTCGAAAGAAAGCCTATGCCGCAATATCATATCTGGACCATCGGTTGTCAGATGAATAAGGCCGAATCTGAACGGTTAGCCAGCTATCTGGAAAACCGGGGGTATCGGGCTGCGCCGGATGCGGAATATGCTGACCTGATTCTGGTAAATAGCTGTGTTGTACGTCAAAGCGCGGAGAACAGAGTCATAAATAAACTTCAGGTCCTGAAGACGCTAAAAAGATGCCACCCGCAAACTTCGATAGCCCTTACCGGCTGCCTCGTGGGAGCGGATAGGGAGAAGCTGAAACGGTCTTTTCCTTTCGTGGACTACTTTTTTCCGGCGGGAGATTTGCCCGGCTGGCTGGGTGACCACCGGGCTGAGGAAATGCTTCCGCAACGGCCGGGCGCGGCGACCTACGTCCCCATTATGCAAGGCTGCGATAACTTTTGTGCCTATTGTGTGGTACCTTACCGCAGGGGACGCGAAAGGAGCCGGCCGCTGGAGGAAATCGTCTGCGAAGTCAAAGGTCTGGCGAATCGCGGAGTGAAAGAAGTAACCTTGCTGGGCCAGAATGTGGACTCCTATGGCCATGATTTGGCTGACAAACCGGACCTGGCTGATCTGCTTTACCGCCTGGACCCGATCGAGGGACTATGCCGGATACGCTTCTTGACCAACCATCCCAAAGATATGAAATCTAAACTGATTGATGCGGTGGCCAGGCTGGATAAAGTCTGTGAACAAATAAACCTGCCGGTGCAGGCTGGAGATAACGCTGTTTTGAAAGCCATGCGCCGGGGCTATACTGTGGAGCATTACCGGGAGCTGGTGGCTGAAATCAGGGCCAGAGTCCCTGAAATTAGCTTGAGCACGGATGTGATCGTGGGTTTTCCTGGGGAGACCGATGAGCAATTTCAAAATACTTATAAACTGCTCTCCGAAATCCAGTTCGATGTAGTCCACGTGGCGGCTTATTCACCGCGTCCTGAGACATTGGCCGGCCGGGTGATGGCCGATGACGTGCCGCCGGGGATAAAAAAAGAGAGGTTGGAAAAAATAGAGCATCTCCAGGCCAAAATAGCCGGTGATATCAATGCTCGCTTGCAGGACAGGGTGGTGGAGGTCCTGGTTGAGGGAAAAAAGAGAGGCAAATGGACCGGGCGCACGCGGGGAGACAAACTGGTATTTTTCAGCGACAAAGGCGGTTTGCAGTCCTGTTTGGTGAATATCCGGATAACCCGCACCAGCCCCTGGTCGCTATCCGGGGAACTCGGACTTCCCGAGCGCGTGATATAAGCCTTTTCTTAAGCCATGCTTTGGGGTATAATCGCCATATATCTGGATATGAGTGGGAGAGCTGTCATTTAGCTCAGGTTCCGGATTCAATTATGAAGCTATTTGAGTATGAAGCTAAAGCGATCTTAGGGAAGTATGGCCTGGCTTTGCCCAGGGGTCGAGTTGCCATGACTGCCGGAGAGGCGAGAGCCATTTCCCGGGACCTCGGCAAGCCGGTCTTTTTGAAAGCGCAGATTACGGTTTCCGGGCGGGGTAAAGCAGGGGGTATTCTGCAGGCCGCTGATGAAGATGCCGCTGAAAAAGCCGCTCTGCAACTTTTCGGCACGAAAATTCAGGATATTCCGGTCACTGCCCTTCTGGTCGAAGAAAAGCTGGACCTGCAGGAGCAGCTTTATGCTTCCGTAACCATCGATCGGCAAGCCAAATCTTTTGTCGTTCTTGCTTCCCCCAGCGGGGGAATGGATATTGAAGAAACAGCACGCACCTCTCCCGAACGAATTTCCCGCTTCTATATTGATCCTCTGGTGGGGTTAAACGATAGGGATGCGTCAGGGATAGTCGGGTCATTCAAATTAGGCCGGGAACAGGCCAGGCAATTCGCTGCCATCCTGACCTCCCTCTACCGGGTGGCCCTGGACAACGATGCGGAAATGGTAGAGCTGAATCCGCTGGCAGTAACTGCTTCCGGGGCTTTTGTAGCCGCTGATGCCAGGATCACCCTGGACGATAACGCCATTTTTCGCCATCCTGAATTTGCTGAAAGGAGCCTCCACCGGGAAGAGGACACGCCTCGGGAGGCAGAAGCGAGGCGGAGCAGATTTTCCTACGTCGATTTGGATGGGGATATCGGCATCGTTGGCAACGGTGCCGGGCTGGTGATGGCTACGGTGGATATGGTCTACCTTTACGGCGGCAGGCCAGCCAATTTTTTGGACATCGGGGGTGGCGCCAGAATCGAGATTTTCCGGGATGGCGTCCTGCTGGTGATGAATAAGCCGGAAGTTAAAGCGGTACTCATCAATATCCTGGGCGGAATCACGCGCTGCAATCTGGTGGCCGCGGGCGTGGTGGAAGCTCTTAAGGCTGCCCCGGTGAAGAAGCCGATGGCTGTCAGGATGATAGGCACCAATGAAGAAGAAGGCCAGGAAATTCTCCGCCAGAACGGCATCGGCTATTATCCAGATCTGGAGCAGGCGGCGGCAGCTATCGTTAAGTTGAAAGTCCAATAAAGTTTCAAAGGATAAAAACCCCCCTTTACAAAAGGCCCAGACGCAAAAAATTTTGGAGAGAGGGTTTGAAAGGCAATTGAGCGTTATTATAAACCGGGATACGCGGGTAGTCGTCCAGGGCATTACGGGAAACGAGGGCAGTTTCCATACATTCTGGATGAAAAGCTACGGAACTAACATCGTCGCCGGTTGTACTCCAGGTAAGGGCGGGCAAGAAGTCGAAGGCGTACCGGTCTACGATCACGTTGCAGAGGCGGTCAATAAGCAGGGTGCCAATACCTCGATTCTGTTTGTGCCTGCTGCCAGCGCCAGGGCTGCTGTCCTGGAAGCCATAGACGCCGGCATTAAGACCATTGTGGTGATCACCGAAGGCATCCCCCAGATTGACGAAATTGAGTTTGTTGCCAGGGCTGCTCAAAAAGGCGTTACTATCATCGGGCCTAACTGCCCGGGGATAATTAATCCCGCCCTGAAAATCAAGGTAGGTATTTTACCTAATCATATTTTTTCACCCGGCAAAGTGGGTATGGTATCACGCAGTGGCACTCTGACTTACGAAATCGCCTGGCACGTCACCCGGGCCGGGGCCGGCCAGTCTACCTGTATTGGCATTGGTGGAGACCCCATTATAGGCCTGGACTATGTCAGACTCCTGGAAATGTTCCGCCTGGATGACGAGACCAGGGGCATTGTCTTAATTGGTGAAATAGGGGGCACTGCCGAGGAGCTGGCCGCCGAGTTTATCGTAAAAACTCAATATCCCAAACCGGTAGTGGCTTATATTGCCGGTAAAATGGCACCCCCGGGCAAGCGCATGGGCCATGCCGGGGCGATCATTCTGGGCGAAGCTGGTACCGCCAGGTCTAAGATCGAAGCCTTTAAGGCGGCGGGTGTGCCTGTAGCGGATAAGCCGAGCGAAATAGTTAAGCTGTTAAAATTAAAGTAACCAGGCTATGGAGAAAGAATTCCTGTGAGAGAAATAGATGCCAGGGAAATAAGCGCCACAGTAGCCAGACTTTTCTGCGAAGCCAACTTCTATCTAACCGATGATGTCCTAAGCGCTATCAGGAAAGCGGCCCTGAGCGAGGAATCTCCGGTGGCTAAAGAGGTCCTGGAAAAGATTATCGAGAATGCGGATATCGCTGCCAGGGAGAAGATACCCCTTTGTCAGGACTGCGGCGCAGCGGTAGTTTTTCTGGAGATTGGTCAGGATGTGCACGTAAGCGGCGGTGACGTTAACGGGGCCGTAAACGAAGGCGTGAAGCAGGCCTATGCAGCGGGTTATCTTCGCAAGTCCATGGTCTACCGGCCATTTTCCAGCAGGACCAATACTAAAGACAATACCCCGGCACTCATCTATACTGATATTGTGCCTGGAGATAAAATTAAAATCACCGTTGCCCCCAAAGGGGGAGGTGCGGAAAACATGAGCCGGCTGGGTATGCTGACGCCGGCAGCCGGACGAGCGGGTATCGTGGACCTGGTAGTCAGGACTGTGGAAGAGGCCGGTTCCAACCCCTGCCCGCCGGTGATTGTGGGAGTTGGCATCGGAGGAACAGCAGAGAGGACGCTGCTATTAGCTAAGAAAGCTCTCCTCAGGAGAGTGGGAGAGCATAATCCTGACCCGGAGGTGGCTGAATTGGAAAAAGAGCTCCTGGAGAGGATCAATGGTTTGGGTATCGGGCCGATGGGTTATGGAGGAAGGACGACTGCTCTGGCTGTCAACGTGGAAGTTTTTCCTGCTCACCTGGCGAGCCTACCGGTGGCGGTTAACTTTAATTGCCACAGCTCCCGACACAAGGAGGCGGTGATTTGAGTGCCGAAAAAGACAAGAGCGCCATGATAGATATCT
>JAGDMY010000164.1 GCA_017860765.1 Chloroflexota bacterium
CGTTGTTTCGAAATACTATCACCCTCTGCCGGAGGTTGTCAATATGGCAAAGGGGTATTGATGGCCCAGGGGAGAAGGGATATAATCAGATACATCTCAAGTTCCTTTAGATATAAACACCGGTCTCCAGCGTACATCATTCGCCATATCGCGAGTCAATTTTATAAATGTTTCGGGTTAATTACATATTTCGCTAACGGGGTCAGAAAAAATTAAGCTACGTAAAAAGGAGATAGCGATGGCAAAAGTGGGGATTATAACGGACACCACTAACTGTTTACCACCGGAGTTAATCAGGGAATTTGAAATTAGAATAGCGCCAATGACCTATACTATGGAGGGAAAAACATACCGTGACGGAGTAGATATAACCCGTGATGATTTTTATAAGATTTTCAAAAATCTCACCCAACCTACCTACACCACAGGCGTCACCATCAAGGATTTTCTGGAAGCTTTCAGGAAAACGGGAGAGACTACCAGCGATATTCTGGCGATTGTCATCTCAGGCGGCTTAAGCGCAACTTACAAGGCAGCCCTTTCGGCTAAGGAACTTATGCAGAGCGAAGCTCCTGGCATCAAAATCGAAGTGCTGGACTCGCGCACAGTCCTGGGCGCGTTGGGATTCATAGTCCTGGAGGCAGCCAGAGGAGCTAAAGCCGGGATGGACCTCAACCAGGTCTTGGAGATAGCCAAAAACATGATGCCCCGCGTCCGCTGGATGTTCATGGTGGAAAGCCTGAAATATTTAATAAAATGCGGACGGGCCCCTAAAGTCGGCGGCTGGGTCGGGGAAATGCTCAATGTAAAACCAATCCTGGGCATGTCCGGTCCTGCGGGGGTGGTCCAGCCTATAGAAAGGATAAGAGGGAGAGACAAAGCCATAGTGCGCATGATCGAACTCGCGAAGAAAGATATCGGCGAAAAGCCAGCCCACCTTATCATTCACTTCGCCGAAATGGCTGAGGAAGGGGAAAAACTTAAAAAATTGATCGTCCCGCAGATCAAAAGCGTCGAAGTCTATGTTTCCGAGTTCACGCCCATAATGATGCTCAGCACAGGCCCGGTTTTAGGGTTGTCGTATTACGTTTAAAGCAGGATTCACCTCGAGCTTACTGGCGTAGAAGTGCGCAATATAATATAAAGAGAGAATTATTTAGCAGCAGGTTTAGTTTTCCATTGAGAAGATGCGCAATTCTCCCCGTTGTTAACCTGTTATTGGAGGGATAAATTATGAACTACATATATCCCTTGGATGGAGAATTCGAGGACCGGTCCGAATTAGGCAATAAAGGCGCCAATCTGGTTAAAATGACACGCCTGGGACTGCCAGTTCCCCCTGGCTTTGTGGTCACAATTTCGGCCTACAAGAATTGGCGGGAGAGCGGAATTCTTCCTGAGGAAGCTATTGGATCGGCCTTAAGCTCGCTGGAAAAGAAGGTCGGCAGAAAACTCGGGGCCGGTCTTGAGGTCTCGGTACGCTCTTCAGCTCCCATCTCTATGCCTGGCATGATGGATACGGTCCTCAATATCGGAGATATCGGGCAGGTCAGGGCCGCTGTAATCCGCATATTTGAATCCTGGGATAATATGCGGGCCGCTGAATACCGGCGCCTCAATAAAATCTCAGCCACGCTGGGGACCGCAGCTATTGTTCAGGCGATGGTGTACGGTAATAAAGACGGAAAGTCAGGTACAGGGGTAGCCTTCACCAGAAATCCCAGTACTGGAGATAAAGAACTATATGGGGAGTATTTAGTGCAGGCCCAGGGGGAGGACATTGTTTCCGGGGAACGCACGCCAGCGCCGATAGCCAGTTTAAAGCAGCTTATGCCCGAAATTTACCGTGAACTGGAAGAGGTTGCCTCGAAGTTGGAAAATTACTTCTGCGACATGGAGGACATCGAATTTACAGTTGAATCTGGCAAACTCTATATGCTTCAAACAAGGTCCGGGAAGAGGACCGGCGTTGCGGCCATAAAAATAGCCCTCGATATGATAAAAGATAGGTTGATTACTCCGGAAGAGGCGATTATGCGGATTACCGCGGACGATATCAGCGGGCTTCTGCATAAGCAAATTGAATCCTCCAAAGGCTGTCCGGTCCTGCTGAAAGGCCTTAATGCTGCGCCCGGGGCGGCGTGCGGCCGGGTGGTTTTTGATGTTGAGAGGGCGGTAAACCTGTCCAGAAAAGGCATCGCCGTAATCCTGGTGCGCCCTGAGACCAGTCCTGACGATATCCAGGGGATTGCCGCAGCCGCGGGCGTCCTGACTCAGCGGGGCGGGTTGACTTCCCACGCGGCCGTAGTTACCAGGGCTATGGGGAAGCCCTGCATCTGCGGAGCGGAAAGCCTCAACATCGACCTGCCAGCCAGAAGTTCAACCGTCGACGGGATGACTATCAAAGAAGGTGATGAAATCACTATCGATGGCACTACCGGAGATATTTACCTGGGCTTGCTGCCGCTGGTGGATGCGAAGCTTAGCAGCGAACTTAAAGATATGATCGAGATTGCCGATGGTTTTAAACGTTTGGGGGTCAGGGCCAACGCCGATACGCCCCAGATGATTGCCCGTGCCAAAATGTTCGGCGCCGAGGGGATCGGCCTTTGCCGGACCGAACGCATGTTCAACGCCCCCGAACGTCTAACCGCTATACGTGAATTCATACTGGCGGAAGACCCGGTCAGGCGAACTCAAGCGATCGAACGCCTCAGCGCAATACAGACCGAGGATTTTATGGCACTCTTCGAAGAATTACAGGGTCTGCCAATTATTATCCGCCTTCTGGACTTGCCATTGCACGAATTCTTGCCCCCGGAGCACGAGGTAACTGACCCGGCAGTGAGGCGCAGAATAGCCGATCTCAAAGAGACCAATCCAATGCTGGGGCACAGAGGAGTGAGACTGGCGGTGACCACGCCCGACATCTATAAAATGCAGATTGCGGCCATTGCCAAGGCCCTGGCCAAAGTCCCTGCGAATGTCTCAATTATGGTACCCCAGGTTATCACTTCTCAGGAGGCACTAAAGGTGAGAGACCTGCTCAAGGGTGCCAAACTCAAGTTCGGCGTTATGATGGAAACGGTCAGGGCCTGCCTGCGGGCGGGACGCCTGGCCAGGGAAACCGATTTCCTATCCTTCGGGACCAATGACCTCACACAGGCTGTTTTTTCCTTCAGCCGGGAGGATGCCGAAAAGGAGTTTCTTTCCACCTATCTGGAAGTTGGGATCCTGCAGGACAACCCCTTCGAGGTGCTGGATGTTAAGGGCGTCGGGAGGCTGATGGAAACTGCCATTTTTTGGGCGCGGCGGGCCAAGAAGGAGATAGAAATCGGCGTTTGCGGGGAGCAGGCCGGGGAACCGCGCTCGATCCGCTACCTGCACGGGATTGGTGTCGATTATATTAGCTGCAGCCCCTACCGAATACCGATTGCCAAGCTCGTCGCGGCTCAGAGCGCTATCCGGGCCAGGTCTGGCGTATAGGTGTGAGCTGGATGGAGCCGTTAACCACTGCCTTAAAACTACGAGATGCCCGGCCAAATGAGATAGAAGAAGTATCGCAACTGCTGGTCCTGGCCTATCAGCAATATCAAAAATTTCTATCTCCCGAAAGATGGGACTGGTACCGCAGCAACATCTTGGACGTAAAGGGCCGCATGGCAGATTCCGACCTCATCGTGGCCGAAGTGAAGGATAAGATTGTGGGTGCAGTCACCCTCTACCCTCATGGGCCGGACCAGGGGTGGCCGGAAGGCTGGGCCGGTATTCGTTTACTGGCTGTTCACCCCGATTACAGGGGACATGGCATTGGACGGGCTCTCATGGAAGAGTGCCTCAGCCGCTGCCGGAAATCAGGCAAGCAGACCATAGGTTTGCACACCACAGAACTTATGGAAGTCGCCCGCGCTATGTATGAGAGAATGGGATTCAGGCGTGCGCCGGAGTTCGATTTTCATCCTGACCCCGAGAGCGTGGTATTTGCCTACCGTCTCGATCTATGAGAGCAGGCGCAGAAAAGGTCCTCCCCCCGCCCAAGCCAAATGCTGCAACATCCCTACGACCTTCTGGTTTCAGGCACTGAAGTCAAATTCCCTCCCGAAGTGGGTCTGGTGAGGACCCCCGTTTTATTCGCTGCTGATTGGTCCAGTGCTACCCAGATAGCCCAGAACCTGGTGGCGTTGCATCAAAAATATAGGATCGCCCAAAATGCCTGGGTAAATCTATCTCAGGCGGAAAGGGCCCAGGTAGAAAAATTACCTGACCAGGAGTAGGAAGTATTTTTTCGAGCACTGGTGTATAATATCAGGACTATGGACAGGCATAATAATAAATCAGCCACAATGTATGATTCCGGAGGCTGGTTCCTCGTCTTTATGTTCTTTGGAGTCGCAATTATTTGATATTATTCCTGGCCTTACGCCTCCAGCACATCAATATCAGCATCAAGAGAAAGCTGGTATACACAGTCATAATTACGGCATTTGGTTTAATAATCGATTGGCTATATTATGAACTCGCCTGGGGGACTGCGGTTTTTGGGGGGTTGAGAATGCCCACATTATTTCCCAGGCCGGGGACTCAACCGGGTTTAGAGATAGCTACAATAGTGGTGCCGATGATATTGATAGGCATCGTAAATTATTTCGCTTCTCGACTGCACCTGCATTTGAATAGGAAAGATGGGCTGATAGTTGGTGGAATGATGGCGGTCCTTACGGCACCCTGGCTAATCGTGGCGTTCGTGTTGCTAAAGTGGTGAACCACATTTTAACGGAAAATCCAGAGGGTATTATCAGGGTATTTGACAAATCCTTCTGGCGGGGTTAAACTCAAAATCTGCCTACCTTTTTATTAAAAAACTGTATCAATCATAAAATTGCAACTAAGGGGAATATATGACCGAAAGTAGCTATAAAATAATCACTGTGATCGGCAAAAGTCCGGACTCCTGGGAGAAAGCGGCTAAGGCGGCAGTTGAACAGGCTGCTAAAAGCCTGAGAGACGTCCGCATCGCCGAAATTGTAGAGTTGGATATGCAAATTAAAAAGGACAGGATCGTGGCTTACCGGGCAAAAGTTAATTTATCTTTCCGGATTGAAAAAGGAGATGAACAACTTTTTCACAAAGAGCCACACAGCTGGTTTCTGGAGAAAGAACACTCATCGTTAGATGGCTGAGGGGATAAATTTGCGGCTGATACTCTTATAACAGAGTGAAATAGAAGACAGGAGAGCGTCGATGGCTAGAAAGTTGGCAAAAACTGATAGTGAGAGCACCTACAATGTTATTACTTTAATTGGAACCAGCACCGAATCCTGGGAGAGAGCAGCGGCGGCAGCTGTAGAGCAAGCCGCGAAGACGCTGAAGGACCTGCGCATAGCCGAGATCGAAGAACTGGATATGCATCTTAAGGACGGTAAAATTCTGGCCTACCGGGCTAAAGTAAGGCTCTCTTTCAGATACCATGAAAAAGAAGAAGAATAAAAAAATAGCGCCAGGAAAGGTGAAGTATTAGCACCCCGCGTGATAGTACAGCGGTAAGATTTTTAACACCGGAAAAATACAAACCAGCCCCCGACATCTGAAAAGGAATCGGGGGCTTTTTTCTAAGCATTATTTTGGTTAATTCAACACACCCATGCCTGTCTATGTATTTTTCGCAATACGACTAATAGCTTATAATGATACTATTGGTAGAAATATGAGTAATCTTCAACAAGAGACCGACAATATTTTCAGATTTCAATGGCATATCACCGAAAAGTGTAACCTGCGTTGCTCGCATTGTTATCAGGACAATTATCTAAGTTCGGGCGAATTGGGTTCGGAAGGACTTAAAAAAATAGCAGATGAAATTATAAACGCATTATCAAAGTGGGGTAAACGCGGCGATATTTTGATAACGGGCGGTGAACCCCTCTTGAAAGATGAAGCCTTTGCCATTATAAATTATCTGGCATCTTTCTCCGAGATTGCCCGCATAAGTGTCCTCACCAATGGAACGCTGATAAATGAAAAAATAATAGAAATGATAAAAACATCAAATAAAATTAAAGACCTTCAAGTATCCCTGGATGGGGCTAACCCCGGGACGCACGATTCCATTCGCGGAAACCATGCTTTCGAGAAAGCCATAAACGGCATTCGTTTATTGAGAAAAAACAAAATCGATGTCGATGTTATGTTCACTCTGCAGCGGGGAAATGCAGGAGATGTACCTTCACTGATTGATCTTGTCAACGCCGAGGGCATAAAAAGCCTAACGATTGAACGATTTGTACCCC
>JAGDMY010000165.1 GCA_017860765.1 Chloroflexota bacterium
GCTATTACACTTAATCTGGGTCACCCCGGGGCCATGGAGGTGGTTAAAAAGCTGGTCGCCTGGGCGGATATAGTCGTGGAGAGCTTCGCCACGGGTACAGTTGAAAAAATGGGACTGGACTATGACCATCTTAAAAAGATGAAGCCGGATATTATCATGCTGCGTACCTGCATGCATGGACATACAGGGCCGCTGGCCCGTCAGCATGGCCAGGGATATATTCTGACCGGTCTTTCAGGGATGGATGCTATTACCGGGTTCCCCGGCAGTCCCGCCGGCGGACTCTACGGTCCTTTTACCGACCATATTGCCCCGCTTTTCAACTCTATGACCCTCATTGCCGCCCTGGACTACAGGCGCCGCACAGGGAAGGGAATATATATCGACCAGTCGCAGCATGAGTCGATCTTGCAGTGGGTCACTCCGCTAATTCTTAACTGGACGGTGAACCATAAGGAACCCCAGACCAATGGAAACCGCCTGTCGTACGCTGCACCTCACGGGGTCTACCGCTGTCAGGGTGATGACCGGTGGTGCGCCATCGCCGTACTGAACGATAAGATGTGGGAAAGCTTCTGCCGGGTTATCGGTGATCCAGCGCTGGCGTCAAACGCGGACTTTGATACCTTACTAAAACGTAAGAAAAATGAGGATGCGCTGGATAAGATTGTTGAGGAATGGACTGCCAGGCATACCTCCGATGAAGTTATGGAAATGTTGCAGAAAGCCGGGGTAGCGGCAGGCAAAGTGTCCAACGCCAAGGACCAGGCTGAAGATCCTCAATTAAAACATTATCAATTCTTTAACCGTTTGGAGCATCCTGTCGCCGGAGCTCTCTCGTTTTATCACGGGCCTTTATTCAGGTTATCCAAACTGCCCTTTGAGATAGCCCGTCCGCCCATGGTGGGCGAGCACAATGAGTATGTTTATACCAAACTGCTGGGCCTTTCGGATGAAGAGTTTGTTCAATTAATTACAGATGAAGTAATTTAAGGCCGCAAAATCCTGAACACTCAATAATATTAATATACTAAACTCGAATGAGATCGTATTCGGGCAGCGTATTCGACACAGCCCGGGAACGGTTTCAATATATATCAGGGATAGATATTGACTAGACCTGTGAAAAGAAATAAAATAAAACCCTATTATCGGTCAATAAATTAAACAAAATAAAAAGGAGGGTTTCATGAAAAGGATTCTTATTCTGATCGGTGTCTTTTCCCTACTGCTGGCGCTGGTGGCGATGCCCTTTCTAAGCGCCTGTGCTTCTCAGCCTGCCCCTACCAGCAAAGCCCCGGCGCCGGCTACAACACAGGCTCCCCCGCCCGCTACCCAGGCCAGCGCACCTAAAGCTATAGAGCTCTCGTTTGCCCATATGTTTCCCCCTCAGTCACCTGAAGGACAGGTAGCCGATAAATGGGGGGCCAAAATCAAAGAAGATAGTAAAGGCCTGCTCACCGTCCGGGTTTATCCTGTAACTACCTTGCTGGCTGCCCCCGAGATGTATAACGGGGTAGTAAAAGGTGTCGCCGATATCGGCATGGCTTTCCCTTATAGTCCGGAGATCTTTACCTTCAGTTCTAGCCTGCCGTTTTTCCTGACAGCCCCCAATACTGCCATCGCCGCTAAAGTGTATGATGATTTGTGGAAGCAGTTCCCGGATGTCCTGGGTAAGGAATTCAGCCCGGTCAAGCCTTTGTGGCTTTCGCCGAGCGCTCTGCAAACCCTGTGGACCACCAAGAGACAATTCAAGGTCATCGATGATCTCAAGGGTCTACAGCTGCGGGTGCCCTCTAAAGAGATGGGTGCGGTTATTACGGCCCTGGGATCAACTCCTACCTACATGTCAACCGCTGACCTGGCAGTGGCCCTGGAAAAAGGCACGGTAGATGGCTGCATCAACATGCACAGCGCCGTGCAGTCCAACAAGATGACTACCCTGAGATACGCTTTACAGCTCAAGAACATGAGCTGCGGTCTTTCCACACCTCTATTTGCCATAATGAATAAGGACTCGTATGCCAAACTGAGCCCTGACCTGCAGAAGGTGATTGACAATAGCCTGGCCTGGGGCAAGCAGCTGCAATTAGATACCTGGGCTTCCAACCAAGCTAATGCCGAGAAATGGTTTACCGACCAGGGTGGTCAGTTCGTAACCCTCTCCACGGACGAGGAAGCCAAATTTGCCGCTATTTATAATAAGGCAGAAGCTGATGCCGCAGTGGCCCTGGATGCCAAAGGAATGCCGGCTTCGGCGATGGTGAAGTATATCCAGGAGCGAATACAATTTTATCTCAAATAAGCCAATCCTGCGAAAGGTACCCGGGTTTGACTCTTAACGATATGGTTGAGGACGCTATGAATTAGCGTCCTCAACCTCTGGTTTATTAAAGGAGGCAGCGACGTGGCATTTTACTCCCGGCTAAGTCGCTTCATAAATGGATTTTTAATAGTAGTTGGGTCAGTTGCCATGTTATCCATGATGGCAATCGTAGTCGGTAACGCCCTCGGTCGCGCCATATTTAGGACGCCCATTTTTGGGACTATTGAGGACGCCGGCATGGCCGGCGCTGTCCTGGTAGCCGTGGCCCTGGGCTTTGCCGAAAGGGAGCGTATAAATATCATTATCCGCGCCCTGTTTGATCATTTTCCTCCGCGAGCCCAGTTCATTTTGAACTGTTTTACCCTCTTTCTGAGCCTCGGAGCAGTTGGATACCTCTTCTGGAGTGCCCTGGAGAAAGGTCTGGAATCTCTCACTAAAGAAGAGCTTACCATAGTTACCCAGGTCCCGGTGGCCCCCTTCCGCTTCTTCTGGGCTTTTGGCATCTTGATTCTCTGTTTGTTCCTGGCCCAGCATCTGGTGGAACGCATAGCCAAAGGGGAGAAGAAATGACTCCCATCACTACCGGGATTATCGGCATGGTGATACTGCTTTGCCTGATGGCATTGGGCATGCCCATAGGCTTTGGTATGCTCCTGCTCGGTTTTGTTGGATTTGCCTATCTGGTCAAACTGAGTGGGGCCATTCAGATCCTGTCCACCGTTCCTTACAACGTTATCAGCAACTATGATTACTGCGTGCTGCCCCTATTTTTGCTAATGGCTGGCGTCTGCCTTTACAGCGGGCTGGCGAAAAGCCTTTTTCGCCTGGTGTATACCTGGATAGGGCGTTTGCAGGGTGGATTAGCGGTGGCGACCATCGGGGCCTGTGCCATGTTTGCCGCTGCCAGTTCTTCCAGCATCGCCACCGCTGTCACTATAGGCGTGGTAGCCATACCGGAGATGAGAAGCTATAAATACGATGCAGCGCTGGCTACCGGCTGCGTGGCAGCCGGAGGCACCCTGGGAATATTGATCCCTCCCAGCGGAATCCTTATCATCTATGGAATTATCACCGAACAATCGATTTCCAAGCTCTTCGTAGCCGGGGTGATACCCGGCATTGTCCTGGCCGTTATGTTTATGATTATGATATATATCCGGGCCCGGTTGAATCCTAATCTGGCCCCTCAGGGACCCCGCACCAGCTTTAAAACCAAAATTGTCGCTGTCGGCCAGTCCTTTGAAATGTTGGCATTGCTTTTACTGGTCATTGTCGGCCTGATCATCGGATGGTTCACCCCTACCGAAGCGGGAGCCATCGGCGCCTTCGGGGCCATTGTGCTGTCTCTAATCAGGAGGCGCTTGTCCTGGGAGGGATTTAAAAAGTCGTTGATCGACAGCCTGCGCGATACCGGAATGATATTCACCATTATTCTGGGGGCCTTTGTTTTTAACGCCTTCCTGGCAGTCAGCACCATCCCTATGGAGGTAGCGACCTTCGTTGGCAATCTGGGCTTGCCGCCGCTGGGGATCATGATAATCATTATTTTTGTGTATGTTATACTCGGTTGCTTTATCGATACCATGTCCATGGTACTGCTGACTATCCCGATCTTCTTCCCGGTAGCCACTTCTCTGGGATTCAACCCCATCTGGTTCGGGATAATTATTGTCCTGATGTGCGAAATTTCCATGATTACCCCCCCTATAGGGGTGAATGTATTTGTAATTGCCGGGATTTCCCGGGATATACCCATGCAAACCGTTTTTAAGGGGATCATACCTTTTCTGGCAATCGAACTGGTTTTCGTAGCTCTACTGGTGGCCTTTCCGCAGATGGCCCTGTTCCTGCCCAGCATCGGGCATTAACGCGGCTCCGCTTTTATAATGGCTATCCTTCATCGCGTTGAAATAAAAATTTAATAAAAAGGGGGCTTTCAATGGATAACCTTGAAATGGAGTCCAGGATAAAAGAACTGGAAAGCAAGGTGCGGACGCTCGAGGATATCGAAGCTATAAAGAGGCTGCAAAGAGCTTTTGGCTTTTACCTGGAGCACTGGATGT
>JAGDMY010000166.1 GCA_017860765.1 Chloroflexota bacterium
GCCTATTTTACAACGCGGCCTCACCGGCCATGCGGTATACCGCACCCGGTTTTCCGGACGTCACCCTGGACTGAAGCAAGAAGGCAACCGGAGGTTTGAGGGATCCGGGTGTAAAAACTGGGCCAGCGTGTTGTATAACCCTGGGCCAGGGTTTAAAATGATGATGAATTTGGCTTAAAAATTTACCGGGAAGGCGGTGAAAAATGCCGGAGAATCAGTCCGAAAAAACCTTTATCAAATCGCTGGGCCAGTGTTCCTTCGCCCAGAATGCGGAACCCTCCGCAGTGGATGTCAAAGGGGGCAGAATAGTCAGAATCAGGCCCTTCCACTATGATTGGAAGTATACCCGGGAGGAAGTCGACCCCTGGAAAATTGAGGCCGGCCACAGGTCCTTCGAGCCGCTCCTGAAATCAACGCCGGCCCCCTATCAGCTGGCTTACAAAAAGCGGGTTTACTCCCCTAACCGCATTAAATACCCTTTGAAGAGGGTGGACTGGGACCCGCGGGGTGAGAGAAACCCCCAGAACAGAGGGAAAAGCAAGTTTAAAAGGATCTCCTGGGATGAGGCTGCCACCCTTATCGCTGAAGAAATTAAACGGGTACGCAGCACATATGGGCCTTATGCTGTGATGTGCCACGGAGACGGCCATGGCGAAACCAAGACTATTCACGGACCGCATGGTTGTCATCTGCGGCTGATGAAAATTGTGGGCGGATATACCCAGGTCTGCCGCAACGCCGATAGCTGGGAGGGGTGGTACTGGGGTGCCGAACATGTTTGGGGGACCGGCTCCTGCGGTCTTATGACCCCGGCGGACAACCTGTTCGATGATATTATAAAAAATACCCGACAGCTGATACATATCGGGGCGGACCTGGAGACCACCCCCTGGGGTTTTTCCGGTCAATTCCCCAGCCGGGCCTGCTACTTCTGGACCGAAATGCGAATCAAACAGGTCTTTATCTGTCCGGACCTTAACTACTCCGCCGCGGTGCATGCCGACAAATGGATCCCCATACTCCCCAACACTGATGCCGCTTTGCTTCTGGCCATCGCCTATATCTGGATAGGGGAAGGGACATATGATAAGGCCTACGTAGACACGCATGTGGTGGGTTTTGAAAAATTCTCGGACTATGTTATGGGACGGGAGGACGGGGTGCCCAAGACCCCCGCCTGGGCTTCTGCCAGATGCGGGGTCCCCGAATGGACCCTGAAAGCCCTGGCCCGGGAATGGGCGGCCAGGGCCACCTCGACCGTCCATTTCTATGGTGGCTCCTATATCCGCGGGCCTTATGCTCATGAACCGGCCCGGCTGGAATGTTGTCTGCTGGGAATGCAGGGATTGGGCAAACCGGGCATTCACCAGTATCATAAAATTGGCGGAGACGCCTACTGGTCCTCAGACCTGCCGCGTCCGGCCAGGAATTTCAATCGTAATGAAATCCAGAAAAATGCCTGGACAGGCTTTCTGCAGCTGGTCCTTTCGCCGCAGATAATTCCCAAAACCCTGGTCCATCAGGCTATCCTCAATCCCCCGGTCGCCACCTGGGGCAGCACCCTGCTTTTCCGCAGGGTGGAGGACCAGTTTATCAAGTATACCTATCCCATACCCAAAGAGCAGGGCGGCAGCGAGGTCCATATGATCTGGATGGACAATCCCTGCCGGACCACCTGCTGGAATGATAGCTTTAAATCCATCGAGGCCTTCAGGAGCCCCAAGATAGAAACGCTGGTAGTCCAGCACCCCTGGCTGGAAAATGATACCGTCTTTGCCGATATCATCCTGCCGATCAATACCAAACTGGAGGAAGAGGATCTCTCCCTAATTACGGTCGGGGCCCCGTTCAGGGGACTGGCCCTGGAAGGGCAGGCCATCGAGCCCGTAGGGGAGTCTAAAAGCGATTATGAGGCGGTGGGTGAAGTAGCCAGGAAGCTTGGCCTTTATCAGGAATACACCGATGGAATGACGGTGCCGGAAAAAATCAAGATGGGCTATGAGATATCCGGCTTAAAGGACGATATCGGTTGGGAGAAGCTCAAAGAGAAGGAATATTTTATCATACCCACGGACCCGGATTGGCAAAAGGTCCCGGCGGGTTTTCGCCTTTTCTATGAGGACCCGCTGAAGAATCCCCTCAAGACGCCGACTGGCAAGCTGGAGTTCTTCTCCCGGCGGCTGGCGGAGCATTTTCCGGATGATCAGGAGAGGCCGCCTCTCCCCAAATGGATCGAAAAAGGCCCCAGCCACGATGAGAGATTATCCAGCCCCAGGGCGCAGAAATACCCCCTGCTGATGCTGAGCAACCACCCCAGATGGCGGACCCATGCCCAGAACGATGATATCGCGTGGACCCGGGAAATACCCTCCTGCAAAGTCAGAGGATGGGACGGCTATTTCTATGAGCCCGTCTGGATTAATCCCGAAGATGCCGCCAAGAGGGGCATCCGGAGCGGAGATATTGTTAAAGTATTCAATGAAAGAGGAACGGTGCTGGGTGGGGCCATTGTCTGGGAAAGGATAATGCCGGGAGCTGTCTCCCAGGACCACGGTGCCCGGGCAGACACGATTGCGGCCGGGCCGCAGGAATATATCGACCGGGGCGGCGCCAATAATCTGATATCCCCTGAGAATGGGACCTCTCAAAACTGCTGGGGAATGGCCACCAGCGGCTATCTGGTGGAAGTGCAAAAGGTCAGCATGGAGGAGATGGAGACATGGCGCCAGAAATACCCTGCGGCCTTCCAGAAAGAGTATGACCCGGCCTCGGGATTGCGCTTCAATGCCTGGGTTGAATGAGAACCGGGGGGCAAGGAGACACACATGACTGCTGAGACCAGGGCTGAGCTGGACCGTATTTTTCATCCCCGCTCGGTCAGTATTATCGGAGCCTCAAACAGGCAGGGAAGCTTTGGCCGCCTGTTTTTAGAGGGTTTTATCCGCATGGGCTTTAAGGAAATTTTTCCGGTCCACCCCCGGGAAAAAGAACTGCTCGGTCTGACCGCCTATGCCGGTATCAAGGAAATACCCTGTGAAGTGGATTTAGCCGTATTGCTGGTGCCCCAGAGCGAAGCCCTCAAAGTGGTGCGGGAATGCGGCGAAAAAAAGGTCAAGGGGATCGTCCTTTTTACCGCCGGTTTTCGCGAGAAAAACGCGGAGGGCCAGCAGCTCGAGGAAGAGATAGTCCGGGCTGCCCGCCAGGGCGGTGCCAGGTTGATAGGGCCCAATACCAACGGCCTCTATTGTCCCGCCTCCCGGCTGCTTACCCTGCCCAGTTCGCTGATTGTCGGCGGGCTGCCCACCGAAAGCGGGGGCTTAAGCGTCTTCGCCCAGAGCGGTTCCTTTAACGATTATCTGAGCATCGAGCTCACCACCAAGAATGTCCGTTTCAGCAAGGTAGTCAGCAGCGGGAATGAGTCCGATCTGACTGCTGCGGACTACCTGGATTACCTCGGCGAGGATGGGGAAACCCGCATCATCGCCGGGTATATTGAAGGCCTCCGGGATGGTCGCCTGTTTTACGAACTGTGCCGGGGTATTTCTCCCCGGAAGCCCATCATTTTATGGAAAGGGGGGCTTACCGAGACCGGCGCCAGGGCTGCCCTGGCCCATACCGGAGCCCTGGCCGGTGCCAGACAGGTCTGGGAAGCCATGTTCAAGCAGGCCGGCATAACTGCGGTCCACAGCTTCGAAGAGATGGTGGGCTGCATACTGGCTTTTTACTGGCTGCCCCTGCCCCAGGGTAGAAGGGTAGCCATTTTATCGGGCATGGGGGGGACCAATATCGGGACGGCCGATAATTGCGTGATGATGGGTCTGGAGATAGCCCGGCTGGGGGATGGCACCCGGGAGAGGCTGGGCCAGTTGCTTACCTCGGCAGGCACGGCTATTGCCAACCCTCTGGACGTGGGCGTTGGCTCGCTGCTCAACCCGGCGGTGTATGGCGAGACCGCGAAAGTGCTGGCAGCAGATGAAAATGTGGACATGTTAATTGTCATTGCCGGACCGGATAACGCCCTCAGCCTGAAAAGCATCATCGAAGTTGCCCCGGCGGTTGGCAAGCCGATGGTGGTCTCCATCTTCGATATACCGGGCCTGGTTGAGCCGTTGTCCCGGGACCTGTTAGCCAAACATATCCCGGTCTACCGGGACCCCCGCACCGCTGGATTTGCTCTGGCCAGGCTGGTCGAATATGCCGAGTTCAGGAAGAAAAAGTCAGGCCAAACCAGCCTCTGACTTCCCGCTATGGGCCGCCAGTTCATTGAGGAGCACCGCAGTGAAATACGATTTTGACGCTGTCTGTGACAGGAAAAATACCAATTGCGCCAAGTGGGACCTGGTCGAGTC
>JAGDMY010000167.1 GCA_017860765.1 Chloroflexota bacterium
TATTCCCCAGGCCAGGCCGAATTTTTCTTAGCTCGGATTACGTTGAACCCCAATGGTCGGGATGTGTTAAGACAGGATAAACGTTATGGATCAGTTTGATAAGGTCCTCCGATGGACCATCAGCAGGTTGACTGCAATCGGATTCACCGCCCTGATAGTGATGATGTTAGTTATGGTGATCAATATTATCACCCGGCCCTTGGGGCATGCCATTATCGGTACCTATGAGGCCGTCCAATTGTTAATAGTGATCATGGTAGCTTTTTCCCTGGGCTATGCGGCAATAGAAAAAGTACATGTCAACATGGACATGGTGATCGTGCGTCTTTCTCGTTCCGCGCGGAGAATCCTGTTGATTATAACCACCTTCCTGACGTTAGGCATCTGGGCTTTGATAACCTGGTTTGGATTTGCTTTTGCCTCGGATCAGACTCTAATACGTGAACATACCACCATTATGGAATGGCCGATTTACCCCTTGCGGTTTGTTTTCGCCCTGGGCGCGGCAATTGTTTGTTTGGTATTAATCCTGCAGCTTTATCAAGCCTTCAAGAGGAGTAACCAGTAATGGATGCTGTCACCATTGGCATAATCGGTATGGTCGCGTTTTTTTTGCTGCTGGCCCTGGGAATGCCCATCGGAGCCTGCATGGCCCTGGTAGGCTTTGTTGGATTCGTTTTTATCATATCGCTGACCGGCGCTACAACCAAACTGGCAGTGGTCCCTTTCAGCACTATCTCGGGTTATGAACTCGCGGTTATTCCTCTTTTTATTTTCATGGCGCATATCTGTTTCAGCGCCGGCTTTACCCGGGACCTCTACGACCTGGCCTACAAGTGGCTGGGACGCCTCCCGGGCGGCATTGCCATCGCCAGCATTGCCGCCTGCGCGATATTTGCCGCTATCAGTGCCTCCAGTATCGCCACGGCTGTCACCCTCGGTCTGGTGGCGCTGCCCGAAATGAGGAAACATGGCTACGCCGATGAGCTGGCTACCGGCGCCATTGCGGCTGGAGGTACCCTGGGTACAATGATTCCTCCCAGTGCCGCTTTTATCATGTACGGAATTATGACCCAGAATTCCATCGGTAAACTGTTTATGGCCGGGGTATTCCCGGGAATAACTCAGGCACTATTATATATGGTGGCCATTTTCATCATGTGCCGGATTAATCCTAAGCTGGGACCTAAAGGTCCTCCGACAACCTGGAAAGAGAGGTTCCTGCCGATTTTACGCTGCGGCGAAATCGCGATCTTGATCTTTCTGGTCCTGGGAGGCCTGTTTATAGGCTGGTTCACTCCCACCGAGGCGGGGGCAGTGGGTGTTTTCGGGGCCATCTTAATTTCTTTTGCCAGAAAAAGGTTCGCCTGGAATACCTTTAAGGAAGGTTGTTTTGATACCGCCAAAACGACCGGTATGATTTATTTCCTGGTAATTGGCGCCTTTCTGATGAATTATTTTCTGGCGGCCAGCACGATTCCAACCTTATTCGCCGAATTTGTAGGCGGGCTGGCGGTAGCTCGCTGGGTCATTCTTCTCCTGGTAATAATTGTGTATGTGATTCTGGGTTGCTTTATTGATGCTTTGGCGATGATTTTGTTGACCCTGCCGGTCTTTTATCCTTTGATGATGAGTTTGGGCTTCGATCCCATATTTTTTGGCGTGATAGCGACTTTGATGGGCGAAATCGCCGTGATTACCCCTCCGGTGGGGATGAATGTCTTTGCTATCTCTGGGATCGTCAAAGTGCCCATGGCTACCATATACAAAGGAGTAATCCCTTTCTTTATTGCCGATATCGTGCTCGTAATACTCATAATAACGGTTCCCCCGCTATCATTATGGTTCCCCAGCCTGATGAAGTAGCGGCAACAACCGGTGGTTTAGGAAAATTTATCGGCTAAAGGTTTCTATACAAAAGCGGGTGAATAATTTCGCCTGGGAGGGTATGTGCTGTCTGAGGGCATACTCATATACCGCTTCCCCCCTGACTCTGCGCATTTTTTCTAGTTCGGGCAAAATCAGGGCGATCAGGTTAGGTCCAATCTCTTCAGTTTTCCTCTCCAGGACACACCTTTTCCCCATATCTAAGAGTTGCCTCATATTATCTATGGCCCGGGTTATGACCTGCCTCGGTTTATCACAAATCCCAAAATGGCCTAAATATAAAAAGTCAATTTGAAGCTCATTTAGCTCCTGCAAACTTTTGATAGCTTCGAAATGATTTGAGCGAAAAGGGTTCAACGGATAATGGGCGTCTGAATCCGGAAAGCAATTTCCCGCCAGATCGTTGATAAAGAGCCCCCTGTTTTTAGTTTCGAGCAAAACCATACCACCAGGCTGGTGCCCCGGAGTAAAGAATATCTTGAGTTTTTCACCATCACCCAGGTCAAATATATCGCCATTTTTAAGGAATCGGATGCGGGATATGGGTACAGGCTCCGGGTCCCCGGATCGAGACCACATCTCCGGAGTCACCTGTTCCCTCTTCAAAAGGCGTTCCTTTGCGGGGTCTATCAGGTATTCCAACCCCAGAGGATTGATGTATACCACGGCGCCCGGGCTTTCACGCAGCAGCGGGGCCACATTGCCACTGTGGTCCGAATGTTCGCAATGCGTCACAAAGATATATGAGATATCGCTTACGGAGAAACCGTGTGCCTTAATGGCGGCCCGCACGACCTCCAGCTTGCTGGGCAAGCCGGTATCAATAAGCGCAATTTCTTTGCCAACCACGAGGTACGCCGCATTATAGTGGTCCAAATCAAACATCTTGGTATCAATTACCAGGATGTTATTCAGTCTATTTAATATTCCCATTACATCTTCACCTCCTGTCCGTGATTCTCACCTCGGGGATTACCGGATAGGTCAAAATTTCACCTGTATATCTTAGTTTACCCGTCTTTAAATATCAACCGATCTGTAGAAAGGCCTTCCAGAAATGAGATGCCTTGTTGAGTAAAACCGGGGAGGTGTATAATTTGGCTAACTAAAATGACCCGGAAGGAGGACTTTCCATGGCTTTAAAATATCCCCATTTATTATCGCCCATCATAATCGGGAAAACCGTCTTTAAAAATCGGCTGTTGGCAGCGCCCAGCCGGCCCCATTTTGTCCAGGGTCAGGAACCCTATCCTACGGAAGCCCTGATAACCCACTATGCCAACAAGGCCAGAAACGGTGCCGCCATGGTCACCTGCAAAAACCTCGGCCTGCCTCCTCCTGGGGACTACCAAAACCAGGCCATTGCTCCTCCCGACATTAACGACTTCAATCCCGGACGTAGGACGCATCTGGGTGGTAAACACAACCCTCCGCTCTTTAACCTGGAGCTCGGGCACACCAAGAACTATCTTTCTATGTTGACGGAGACAATTCATTTCTACGGGGGTCTGGCCGAAGCCCAATACGATGTAAATGTGCCGCCTCTATACGATGTCAGCAGCAACCTTTCTCACGCCACTTTTGGATCAGGAATGGCGGCCCGGCAGTGCGAAGAAATTCCCACCGGACTACTGGATGGGATTGCCAACGAATACGCGCTGGTGGCATATCTGGCCAAAGAGGTGGGATTTAATTCTGTATACCTGTATATGTGCTATCGGACCGGCTTGCTGGGAAGGTTCCTCTCCCCACTAACCAATAAAAGGAGAGACCAGTATGGCGGAAACCTGGAGAATATGGCCCGTTTTCCCCTGATGGTAGCCGACCGCATCAAGCAGAAATGCGGTCAGGATTTTATTATTGAGGCCGCTATGAGCGGTTGTGAACCCCCGGGGGGATTCACTCTGGAGGATGCCATCACATATGCCAAAATGTTTGCCGGCCACATTGACCTGCTCCAGGTGAGGGCGGGAGAGATTGATCCAGCCCACCCCACCAACTTTAACCCGGAACGCACCCCGTTTCTCTATATGGCCGAAGCCATTAAAAAAAGCGGCGCGGATATTAAGGTGGTCACTGTGGGTGGCTATCTGGACCTGGACCTCTGTGAGGAAGTCATCGCTTCCGGAAAGGCAGATTTCATTACCGCAGCCAGGGCCTGGATAAGCAACCCCGAGTACGGCCGCCTGGCCTACGAGGGCAGAAATGAGGATGTCGTGCCCTGTCTGAGGTGCAATGGCTGCCACATAAGTAGCTACTACAAACCCTGGAACAGCGTGTGCTCGGTCAATCCCGTCTGGGGCCTGGAACACAAGATTGAAAGGCTGATCAGCCCCCCCGCCGATAAAAAGAAGGTGGCTGTTATCGGTGGCGGACCCGCGGGTATGGAGGCTGCCCTGGTGGCAGCCAGGAGAGGTCATGCGGTTACCCTGTATGAAAAAACCGGGGCTCTGGGAGG
>JAGDMY010000168.1 GCA_017860765.1 Chloroflexota bacterium
GCGGATATCGGGATCAGGGCTTACGGAGTGGACCTTTCCCGGGCCTTCGTCAATGCCGCCAGGGGTATGTTCAGCCTGATAACGGATATCGACAGAGTTAAGGAAGTCCTTTGCCGGGAAGCCAATGCCACGGCTGCGGACAAAGAAACTTTGCTGGCAGAATGGTTGAATGAGCTGATTTTCTTGTTTGACACCGAGCTGGTATTGTTCAGCCGGTTTTACATTGAAAGCTTATCCGACAACGAAATCAGATCTCGCTGCTGGGGTGAAAAAATAGATAAATCCAGACATGAGCTGAAAAGAGGGATAAAATCCGCTACTTATCATATGCTGAAAGTAGAACAGAAGACGGATTACCTGTACCAGGTTCAGGTCCTGTTTGATATTTAGGAGGGAAATTTCGCCGGGATGTCTGTCTGGAAGGAGATGGTCCACAAAATAGATGACAACCGCTGGGAGATCCGGCGGAGTTATCGAGAGGGCATGCAGGTCCCCGGTCTGATTTATGCCAGTGAAAACATGCTCGCCCAGATATGGGAAGACCACGCTTTCCAACAGGTCGTAAATGTCAGCTTTCTCCCGGGAATTGTGGGCAGTTCTCTGGCCATGCCCGACATCCACTGGGGATATGGCTTTCCTATTGGAGGGGTCGCGGCTACCCGGGTGAAGGACGGGGTGGTCTCGCCCGGCGGGGTAGGATTTGATATTAACTGCGGCGTCCGTTTGCTGCGCACCAACCTGAGTGCTGAGGAAGTCAGGCCCCGGATAAAAGACCTGGTCTACGCACTTTTTTCCAATATACCCTCCGGGTTGGGCTCAGAGGGCAAACTGAGGCTTAGCGAGAAGGAATTGGATAAAGCCCTGCTCAAGGGATCGGCCTGGGCAGTTGAAAGAGGCTTTGGCGAAGCTGAAGATTTGATTTGTACGGAGGAATCCGGCTGTCTTAAAAGCGCCAACCCTGATAAGGTGAGTCAGAAGGCCAAAAAACGCGGTCTGCCGCAGCTGGGCACTCTGGGTTCAGGCAACCATTTCCTGGAGATCCAGATGGTTGACGAAATATACGAAACCGAGACGGCCCGGGCGATGGGCATTCTGGAAACCGGTCAGGTCTTGATCCTGATACATACTGGCTCGCGCGGTCTGGGCCACCAGGTCTGTGACGACTATATCCGGGTCATGGGGAACGCCGTGCAGCGCTATGGCATCACCCTGCCTGACCGCCAGCTGGCCTGTGCGCCGGTGCAGTCTCCGGAAGGTCAGGACTACCTCGGCGCGATGGCCTGCGCCGCAAATTATGCCTGGACCAACCGCCAGTGCATCACCCACTGGGTAAGGGAGTCTTTCGTGAAAGTCCTGGGAAAAGGCCCCCGGGAGTTGGGTCTGGAACAGATCTATGATGTGGCCCATAACATCGCCAAGATAGAACAATACCCGCTCGAAGGGAAACAGCAGTCGCTGTGCGTCCACCGCAAGGGCGCCACCCGGGCTTTTGCCAAGGGGCACCCGGACCTGCCGGCGATCTATCGGAATATCGGGCAACCCGTGCTGATTCCGGGAGACATGGGGCGTTACTCATATATTGCCGTGGGTACTGAGACCGCCATGAAGGAGACTTTCGGTTCAACCTGCCATGGGGCGGGACGCCTGCAGAGCCGCTCAGCAGCCAAAAAGGGGCTGCGGGGCATCGACATCGCAGAAAAGCTGGCCCTGCGGGGAATTCTGGTTAAAGCCGATAGTCTGGGCTCCCTGGCTGAAGAGGCTTCAGATGCTTATAAGGATGTGGCCGAGGTGGTAGAAGTCACCCATCGGGCGAATATTTCCCGCAAGATTGCCCGCGCAGTGCCGCTGGGAGTTATCAAAGGATAAGATATGACTGCTGATCAACCTGAGGTCCTGGAACTGCCACAGCCTCTGGTGACCGGGGGCCTGCCCCTGGTCGAGGCTATTTCTCAGCGCAGGTCAATCCGGGATTTTGCTCCTTCTCCCATACTCTTATTCCAGTTATCCCAGATATTATGGGCCGCCCAGGGGACCACCTCGTCTCTCAACAAACGCAGGGCGATACCCAGCGCCGGCGCGACTTATCCCCTGGAAATCTATGCCGTGATTGGAGAGAACGGCGTAGAGCAAAGCAACAGCGGCGTTTATCATTACGATGGCCAAAACCATCTGCTGTCGCTGCGTATTTCTCAGGACGTCAGGGCAGAGCTGGCTGAAGCCGCTCTCGGCCAGGACTCCATCGCTGTGGCCCCCGTGAGCCTGGTCATTTGCGCCATATATGATAGGACTCTGATGAGATACAACGTCAGGGGAGAAAGATATGTCTTTATGGAAGTGGGGCACGCGGGCCAGAATATTTACCTCCAGGCCACGGCTTTAGCGCTGGGGACTGTGGCTGTCGGCGCATTCCACGATGAAAAGGTCCGCCGGATCCTGCAACTGGATGAAAATCAAAGGCCCCTGTATATCCTGCCGATAGGAAAACCCGCCTAGTTAACCCCGATTACCAGCAGCTATTTACTGTGTTTTATGAGCCAGTACTCCAGGCTGTCCGCCAAGGCCAGCCAGCTGGCTTCGATAATATTGGTAGAACTGCCTACGGTGTGCCACTCATTTTCGCCGTCGCTGGACTCGATGAGGACCCGCACCTGTGATCCCGTACCCACGCTTTCTTCCAGAATGCGGACTTTATAGTCTACCAGTTTAACCCGGGAGAGACTGGGGTAGTATTGGAGCAAAGCCTTTCGCAAGGCGGCATCCAGGGCATTGACGGGGCCGTTTCCCTCGGCCGCGGTATGTATCAGCTCACTGCCCACAGTCACTTTGACCATCGCCTCTGATAGGATATCCTCTTTGGTTTCACGGGACGGCGGGCGCCGGCGCTTCTCGACTACTGTCATAAAATCCACCAGTTTGAAAGGTGGCTGATAGTCCGGTCTTGTCCGGCGGATCAGCAGCTCAAACGAGGCTTCCGCCTGATCGTACTGGAACCCCAGGCTTTCCAGAGTCTTGACCTGCTCCAGCAATTTCTGGGCGTCACTGTCCCCCGAAGATAAGTCCAGTCCCATCTCCCGGGCCTTGAGGATAATGTTTTGCTTGCCGGATAATTCTGAGACCGTTATTCTCAGCTGGTTGCCGACCTTTTCCGGGTCGACATGCTGGTAGCTATCTTTCCATTTGCTCATGCCGGAAACATGTATACCTGCCTTGTGGCTGAAAGCGCTCGCTCCGACGTAGGGCATAAAAGGATCGTGGACCAGGTTGGCAACTTCGCTGATATTCCGGGATACCTCGGTTAATTTGGCCAGCTGCCCGTCCGTAATGCAATCGATTCCCATTTTTAGCTTGAGAGCCGGGATAATCACACACAGGTTAGCGTTTCCGCAGCGCTCGCCGTAGCCGTTGATGGTGCCCTGGATTTGGCTGGCGCCGGCTTGGACTGCCGCCAGCGTATTGGCGACTCCCAGACCGCTATCATTATGGGCATGGATTGCAACCTGGACTCCAGAGACCTGACAGGCGGCTTTGACCCCTTCGGCGATCTCTTCAGGCAAGGAGCCTCCATTGGTGTCGCAAAGAATCAAGGAGGCGGCCCCGGCCTCAGCCGCGGTGCGCAGGCAGAGTAAAGCATAGTCTTTATCCGCCTTATAGCCGTCGAAGTAATGCTCCGCGTCGTAAAATACTTGCATGCCTTTGTGGATCAAAAAACGGACGGAGTCGGTGATCATGCGCAGATTTTCTTCCGGACTGGTCTCCAGCACCTGGGTGACATGCAGGATAGAGTTTTTAGCTACCAGGGTGGCAATCTTCATCCCGGTCTCAGTCAAAGCGATCAGGTTGGCATCCTTCTCCGCTCTGGTATGAGGTCTGCGGGTTGAACCGAAGGCCACTACTTTGGAATTGGCCAGGCGCATGGCACGCATCCGGGCAAAAAATTCGGCGTCTTTGGGATTTGAGCCGGGCCAGCCTCCCTCAATGTAGTGGATGCCCATTTCATCAAGCTTTTCGACGATATGGATTTTATCCACCAGCGAAAAAGAGATGCCCTCCCGCTGGGCTCCATCCCGGAGAGTGGTATCATAGATTTGCACCTGAGACATACCGACTACCCCTTAAGGGCTTCCCCTTAATCGCTCATAATCTTTTTGGCGATGGCATCTCCCATCTCTTTAGTCCCCACTTTAAGGCAGCCTTCCGCCACAATATCATAAGTGCGATATCCTGCGTTTAAAACATCGTCTACCGCGGTTTCGATTGCCAGCGCCTCTTTTTCCAGTGCCAGAGAATGGCGGCACATCATGGCCACGCTGAGGATAGTGGCAATGGGGTTGACCCGGTTTTG
>JAGDMY010000169.1 GCA_017860765.1 Chloroflexota bacterium
ACCATACTTCTCAATAGCCTCAAAGGTATATTCGGAACAGGTTGGCACGTACCGGCACTGAGGCGGTGTTACCTGCGAAATGGTCACCTGATACAATTTAATCAACCTTAAAGCTATAGTTCTCATTTCATTTGGCTTTTAAACCGGCCCTGGATAATAGATTGACCACGGATTTATTTAGTCGGCCATAGTCGCTGCCAGCTGAAGGACCGCGTGCTATCAGGACTACATCCCATCCAGGACATAGCGGTGTTAACCTCAATATCTCGCGTAGAATGCGCTTGATCCTGTTGCGGACTACTGCCTTGCCAACATGTTTACTGACGGAAATACCATAACGGGAATAATTGAGCTGATTGGGTCTGGTCCTCATCACCAGAAATCGATCAGTTTGCGTTTTACCTTCATTATAAACTAATGTAAAAAGTTCTGGTTTAGTGAGACGCTCTTCCCTCTTCATAAAAAGGCTCGATGAAGAGGCGGCCATTATACCACGGTTAATTTCTTGCGTCCCTTTAACCGCCTCGCTTTTAAGACATCCCGACCACCGCGGGTACCCATTCTCTTGAGGAAACCATGCTCCCTCTTGCGTGACAACTTTTTAGGTTGCCAGGTTCGTTTTGTAGCCACTATAGTTCCTTAAATCTAATTTTCTAATCCTTGGTACAATCACTAGTTATCGCGATGAGCTCAAAACTCAAAGCGCTATTTTAAACCACGGGTCTTAGACCCTGATACCAACGCCGCCTGTCCTGTTGATATGCTCCGGCACATATGGAATCAAGGCCAGATGGCGCGCTCTCTTGACGGCAATTGCTACTGCTCTCTGGTGTCTGGCACAGGTTCCGGTCTTCCTGCGGGGTTCTATTTTGCCCCTATCCGAAATGTACTGTCGCAATTTGGCGGCATCCTTATAGTCCACAGTTTCGATTTTTTCGCTGCAAAAGGAACAGACTTTGCGTTTAGGAACATATTTTGATCCTTCCCACTTCTTTCTCGGCCGGGCTATTTTGGTGTCATTCACGATAATTAAACTCCTAACTCTATAATACCTATAATTCCAAATTCAAAGATGAAAGTCCCCTCGATCTTAACTTCTTTGACCTTTAACGCTGGCCTCTCCTTGGCCGCTAAAAGGGGATATCCTGAGGTTCAATTTCACCTGCCTCACCTTCCTCCGGTTTTTCTTCAGTCATCGGGGCAGCTGCTTTCTTGTCCAGGAATATCACCCTGTTGGCGATTACCTCCAGGCGGGAATGCTTTTGTCCATCCTGGCCATCCCAGGTGCGATTGTGGACCCTGCCTTCAGCGTAAATCCTCTGTCCCTTGGTTAAAAATTGGTTGCAGGTCTCTGCCAGGCGATTCCAGGCCACTACTGTAAACCATTCAGTTTCTTCCCTGCGCTCGCCTTCCGGCGTATTATAAACCCGATTGGTAGCTACATTAAACGAGGTGACAGGATTACCGTTGGGAGTGAAGCGCATCTCGGGATCGCCCCCCAGGTTGCCAATAATCATTATTTTATTCAGGCTGCTTGATGACCTGAAGCTACCCTTCCCGGTTTGCTGAGCATCCATAATCGCCTCCCACTCTAATCGATTTTAATTAGAAGATAGCGCATTATCTTTTCAGAAATTTTAAGGTTAGTTTCCAATTCTTTGTTGGCCGCAGGGTCCAGCTTAAATTTGATCAATACATAGTTGCCTTCCAGCAAATGCTTGATCGGATAGGCCAACTTTTTACGACCCCAGTGCGTCGCCTCGGCTACCGTGCCGCCTTTTCCGGTAATGTATTGGGTGATATTATTGATTACCGGATCCAGGGCATCATCCGCAACTTCCGGGTGGACTATAAATACTAATTCATAGTCATTTTGCAGTTTTTCCTCGGTCTTAGCTTCCCCTTGTGTTACCATAATTCTTTACTTTCCCCAATTCTATTTCTTGACGGCTATTTTGCACAATAGACGCATTTTATTATAGCATACAACCCTATAAAAGCAACAATAGATATTATTGTATGGCTCTAATATGAAGATAGTAAAAAATACCAATATATTTTATACTCAATATAAGTAGCCAGTTATTAACTGAGGAGCGTTTCAATTCCATGATTGTGGAAATGAGAAAGCATGCCGCCCAGCGAGAAGTTGATGATGTAGTCGCCCGGGCTAAATCTTTGGGTTTCAGCGTGCAGTTGAACCTGGGCACTGATAAAACCGTTATTGCCATACTGGGCAGCAATACCGGACAGATTTCGACTGATATCTTCGCAGTTTTTCCGGGCGTAGAAAACGTCACCCGCATCATGAAACCCTACAAGCTGGCTTCTCGCGAATTCAAACCCAAAGATACTGTGGTCAAGGTGAACGGTATTGAGATAGGCAGCAACCGGCTGGCCATTATGGCCGGGCCATGTGCAGTGGAAAGCAAAAAGCAACTGGAGGAAGCTGCCAGAATTGTCAAAAATGCCGGGGCCTCATTTTTACGAGGCGGCGCTTATAAACCCCGCACCTCCCCCTTTAGTTTCCAGGGCCTGGAGAAAACCGGGCTCGAATATCTGGCTCAGGTTAAAGGGAAATATGGTTTGCCGATCGTAACCGAGGTAGTTGACCCGCACCATGTCGAGCTGGTAGCTAAATACGCCGATATCCTTCAGGTAGGAACGCGCAACATGCAGAATTTCAGTCTGCTAACTGAACTCGGCAGGCTCAAACATCCGGTGGTCTTGAAACGTGGCCTGGCCAACACCGTTACCGAGTGGCTGACTGCCGCCGACTATTTGCTGGCAGGAGGGAACAAGGATGTGATTCTATGCGAAAGGGGGATTCGCAGCTTCGAAGACAGCGCCCGCTTTTCCATGGACATCTCTTCGATACCAGTGGTCAAGAAATTCAGCCATCTGCCGATTATTGTGGACCCCAGTCACGCCGCCGGCCATTATTCACTGGTCCCGGCTATCGCCCGTGCAGCCATCGCGGCTGGCGCAGATGGTCTCTTGATTGAAGTGCATCCCAACCCTAAGGAGGCCCTGGTGGATGGACTGCAATCACTCACTCCATCGGATTTCAGGCGTTTAATGGGTGAAATCAAAGCCCTCGCAGAGGTCATGGGCAGAAGTATCTAGCCTGAATGGTATTGAAATCCCCTTTACCTTTGCTGTAGACTTGAAAACAATGAACCAGCAGACCGCCCGGGTTCCGACATCCACAGTATCAGGTTTTAATTATGGCTATATTATCGTTTTCGCCAGTTTCCTGGTAGCCATGGTGGTGGTAGGCTTGTTCGTCTCAACAGGGGTCTTCTTTAAACCCATGCTGAACGAATTCGGCTGGGCCAGAGCCACCCTCTCAGCACCTCTTGCAGTGGCATCATCGGTCAATGGACTGCTCTCAATTCTTATGGGAGCTCTGGCTGATAAAATCGGCCCCCGGAAAGTAGTCACTTTATGCGGTGTTTTAGCCGGAGCCGGGTATTTGCTGATGGCCTGGGCGAGCAGTATCTGGCAGCTCTATCTCTTTCTGGGCGTATTGATAGGCACCGGAATGAGCGTTCTGGTACCCCTGGTCTCCACCGTCGCCCGTTGGTTTGTCCGCAGAAGGACCTTTATGACGGGATTCGTGGTAGCGGGGGGAGGCGCGGGGGGATTTATTGTGCCGCTGATAGCCAACTGGCTTATTACCAGCTACGGCTGGCGCCAATCATTTTTATATCTGGGTATAGCTTTCCTGGTGATTGTACTGGCGGCAGCCCAGTTGCTTAGACGCGTCCCTTCGGCAGACGTTCATGCGGAAAAAACAGCCGGGTTCGCCGCCCCGCGGCTGGAAGAAAATGTCCAGGGTCTATCTTTAAAAGAATCGGTGGCTACCCCCTTCTTCTGGCTGATGATAACCTCCTTCTTTTGCTTTGGCATTTCCTTAGGCACAACTTTGAACCATATTGTTCCTCATGCCACTGATGCCAATCTGTCACCGGCTTACGCTGCTGGGATTTTATCCACCATAAATGGTTCCAGCATTATCGGCAATATAGGACTGGGAGCTATCGGCGATAAATTCGGCAACAAGCAGCTTTTTATAATCACACTGGCCTTGATTGCACTTTCTTTAGGCGGTTTAATGTACATACAGGAGATATGGGCATTCTATCTCTTTGCAGTAATATTTGGACTGGCATACGGTTCAGGTTTGGCACAACAATCGCCCCTGGTAGCCCGGGTCTTCGGCATCAGATCGCACGGGCTAATTTTGGGGTTTCTTTCTCCTGGCCAAATGTTCGGCGTGGCCATAGGGGGGTTTCTGGCAGGATACATCTTCGATATCAAGGGGAG
>JAGDMY010000170.1 GCA_017860765.1 Chloroflexota bacterium
ATTCTAAGATTGCGCCATCCCGTTAGGCTTTCGCGCTTCTGATTTAAAAGTGTAAGACCGCTATCTTTATATATACTGCGTGATAGTCCTATGATGCATTCTCTTGACTCTGAGAGGTCCAGGGGCTAATATATATATGAAACGACGCTCATCCAGGAAAGACAGCCCGGTCAATCTGCTAAATCCATCAAAATTTTCGCCAGTTCGGCAAAGGGAGGACTAATTTGGCTTATCAGACCTTGCTCTATGGTAAAGAAAACGGCATCGGGATAATCACCATTAATCGTCCTCAGGTGATGAACGCCCTTAACGATCTGGCCTATGCAGAGTTGCTGCAGCTATTCCAGGAGATCGAAAGGGACGCTGAAGTGCGGGTGGTAATCATCACCGGCAGTGGAGAGAAATCTTTCGTGGCTGGCACCGATATCACCAATATGGCCAAACTCAGTGCCGCCGAAGCCCGGGGTTTTGCTGCCACACTAAAGAAAACTTACGACCTGATCTGGAACCTGGACAAGCCGGTTATCGCCGCGGTGAACGGGTATGCTCTGGGCGGAGGCGCCGAATTAGCCATGAGTGCCGATATCATTATCGCCTCGGAAAATGCCCGCTTCGGACAACTGGAAATTAACGTGGGCATTATTCCAGGCTCCGGCGGTACGCAGAGATTGCAGAGATTAATAGGCATCAACCGGGCTAAGGAAATGATTTATACCGGCAAAATGATCGATGCTAAGACAGCCTATGAATACGGGATGCTGAATAAAGTAGTACCGCTGGCGGACTTAATGAAGGAAGCCAAAGCTCTGGCAGCTGTCCTCCTGGAGAAAAGCAGCGCGATTCTCAAGCTGGCCAAGTCCGCCATTAACAACGGCGCTGGAGTAGACCTCAACACAGGAATAAACATTGAAATAGAATGTTTCTCGCAGTGTTTTGCCACCGAAGACCAGAAAGAAGCTATGCGCGCTTATCTGGAAAAACGGAAGCCGGTGATAAAAAATAAATAGAATTTATTATTAGTATTAAGGAGGTTGATCTGTGGATATCAAAACTGTCGCGGTGATTGGCGCCGGAACGATGGGCAACGGTATTGCCCAGGTTGTAGCCCAGGCTGGCTATAACGTTATTATGACCGATATCAAGGATGAGTTTCTGGCCAAAGGCATGAGCACTATTGGAGGCAGTCTGGACAGGCTCATCAAAAAAGGCACGCTTCAGGAAGCGGATAAAACAGCCATCCTGGGTCGCATCAAGACCACCATAGATCTAAAAGAAGCCCGAAACGCCCAGCTGGTAATCGAATCGGCCCCTGAAATTCTGGACCTGAAGGCGAGCATCTTCAAGGACCTGGAATCTATTTGTCCGCCGGAGACCATTCTGGCCTCCAACACCTCAGCCCTGCCTATCAGCGCTATATCCACCTCCATTAAGCGCAAAGACAAAGTCATCGGAATTCACTTCATGAACCCCGTCCCGGTTATGAAAGGTGTGGAGGTCATTGTCAGCACCTCTACCTCTGCCGAAACCGTGGAGGCCAGCAAGAATTTTGTTAAATCCCTCGGCAAAGAGCCCTGCGAGGCAAAAGACTATGCCGGTTTCATCGTTTCCCGACTGGTGGATGTCTTGATGAACGAGGCTATCCAGTGCGTCATGGACGGCAACAAGCCGGAGGAAGTCGACAAAGCCATGCGCCTCTGCGCCAACCACCCCATCGGTCCACTGGAGCTTTGCGACCTGGCCGGCGCCGACATAGTTCTGCATGGTCTCGAGACTATGGAGAAAGAGTTTGGAGAAAGATTAAAGGCCAACCCTCTTCTGAAATCACAGGTCCGCTCCGGCGCGCTGGGGCGCAAGACAGGTCGGGGCTTCTATGATTATACCCAGCCTAAGAAATAACCAAAAGAAAAAATAATATTATCAGGAATAAAAGTTAGGAGATGAAGTAGTGGTTAACAAGAACAGTGATGTGGTTATCGTCAGTGCTTTAAGGACTCCGTTCGGCAGATACGGCGGCTCTCTCCGCGACATTGACTATTTCGACCTGGGTGCCATTCCCATCCGGCAGGTCCTCAAGAGAGTGAATGTGGCGCCCAACACCGTAGCGGAAGTATTCTGGGGGGTCGGGGATACCTCGCCCTGCAAAGATGTGTATACCCCGGTGGCCGCCCGCCAGACCTTAATAAAAGCCGGGCTGCCTCATGAGACCGCTTCTATTTCATTTGATATGGCCTGCGTTTCAGCCATGCATGCGGTGAAACTGGCAGCTATGGAAATGAAAGCCGGAGAAATTGACTGCGCCATTGCCGGCGGCGCCACTTCTTTCAGCCGAGAACCGTTAATCGTACGCAACCTCAGGTTCAACGGTTTCCGCCTGGGTGACGTCAAGATGGAGGACCCTCTCCTGGGCCTGGGCTACAAGGACTTTAACCCCGTCTCTGTGGACAGCGACAATATAGCCCTGGAACACGGGGTGGACAGGACCGAACAGGACGAGTGGGCCTATCGCAGCCACGTCAATTATGGCAAGGCCTGGAACGCCGGTAAATTCAAAGATGAGATCTTCCCTGTTTCCATCCCCCAGGAAAAAGGTGAACCTAAAATCCTGGACATTGATGAGCAATATCGCGCCAACGCTACTCTGGAAGGCCTCGCTAAACTCAAGACCGTCTATAACACCCGCACCATCACAGCCGGGAATGCCCCCGGCTTAAACGACGGCGCTTCGGCTATCCTGCTGATGACCCGCCAGAAAGCCCAGGAGATGGGACTGGCCCCCTTAGCTACCATTGTCACCAATGTCCACTTTGCCATGAATGCCTCCCGTATGCCGGAAGCCCCCGGTTATGGCATGCTGATGGCCCTCAAGAAAGCTGGACTGACACTGGACGATATAGCTGTCATGGAAATCAACGAGGCTTTTGCCTGCGTCCCCCTGGTATCTTTAAGAATCCTGGCCGGCGGAGATAACGAGAAAGCCAAACTGGCCCAGCTCAAAGAGAAGACCAACATCAACGGCAGTGCCATTGCCATCGGTCATCCTAACACAGCTTCGGGCGCCAGAATCATCATGAACCTGATGTATGAGCTGCGCAGGAGAGGGGGCGGGTACGCCATGGGCTCTCTATGCGGCGGCCTGGCCCAGTCCAACACCTGCATCATCAAAGTCGACTAAAGCCGCGCAAAGCTTTAGATTTCTGTGCCTAAAAATATTACCCCCTCTAAAATCAGAGGGGGTAATTGTTATTTTAAATCTAGCGGAATATTTATCTACCGAGCAGGGAACCTCCATCAAGGCCGAGGGTAGACCCGGTGGTATAGCTGGAGGCATCACATGCCAGATATAAAGCTGCCAGCGCCACATCATCGGGCTGGCCGAAAAAGCCGAGCGCCGTTTTAGCCAGGTGGTACTCATTTTTACCCGGTAAACCTAGATAAGGGTCTGCCAGCCGGCTGTGAATCCAGCCTGGAGCGATGGCATTGACTCTGACATTATATTTGCCCCACTCATTAGCCATACATTTCGTGAGATGGGCCACCGCAGCTTTGCTCGTGCAATATGCAGATAGATTTTCGGTGCAGGTAAATCCCTGATAGGAGGTCATATTAATAATGCTGCCACCCTTTTTCTGCTCTTTCCACATCTTGACTACTTCCTTGCTCACCAGCCAGGTGCCCTTAAGATTGACATTCATAACCGCATCCCAGGCCCACTCTTCCAGTTCATCCAGGGGTACCATCTGGGGATTAGCACCGGCACTATTTACCAGTACGTCAATGGTCTTGTATTGAGCTTTGACCTGGTCAATCATCTTCTTGACCTCTTCACTCTTTCCCAGGTGAGAGGCGAAGGCTGCTGCTTTTCCGCCTTTAGAATTTACTTCGTCAACTACCTTCTGCAAGTTTTCTATCTTGCGGCTGGTCAAAAGCACTGTGGCCCCTGACTGAGCGAAGCGGGTAACTATGGCATGACCAAGGTCTCCGGCTCCGCCGACGATAAGGGCAACTTTACCCTCAAGTGAAAATCTGGTTGCATCAAAATTCATCGATCCTACTCCTTTTTTCGATAGTCATTCAGTGACATTCAAAACTCATGATACAACAGCAATTGGGTTTAGTCAATCATCGATGACGTCTGGGCACTCTCCGCAAGGCTTGACTTTTCGTGACTAAAAAGTGATAATGTGCAAGGTGGGAATAATGTTGTTTTCTTCACCTGTCCCACGCGATCGTTCCCCGATAGCTCAATGGTAGAGCGGGCGGCTGTTAACCGCTAGGTTCCAGGTTCGAGCCCTGGTCGGGGAGACCACAGCATATATGTTAAAGGACACCTTCGCTGTTGGAAAATTTTGCAGATATTAACGGATAGGCAGGGGATGTCTATCTCACTGGACTGCAATCCGGGTAAATCCTGTCTGAAGTCTGTGCACCGACAGGGATGCATTCCCGAGCAGCTCAGCTTTCTTCTGCAACTGCTCCCGCGCAAACTCGCTCGGTTGCCCATAGACATCAATCGTCAATAGTCTGACCAGGTTTACAAATCTGGCGAAAGCAGGCCCCGCCACTTTTCCGTGGAATTCTAAAGACGCTGGGTCGGGATGGATATGGATAACGCTCAGGCTATTGCTTCCTTCGTTCAACTAGGCTTCGTAAGAGATTATGCGGGGTTCGTTATTCTTAACAAATTCGGCCAACTCCTTAATGCCTGTCTTTACTTCCTCGAGCTTTCCAGTACGGATTTCAGAATGGTCAATGTAAATGATTGGCTCGTGCTCGGACATGACCTCTCCTTTTTTCGGAAAAGATTTTAAGCAAGACCTTCACGGAATCTCATATTCTCTGCTACCACAGAAAGACCTCGCTCACAGCCCAAATTTCCGCAACCCATCTTTGCATATTTCACGGCTGTATAGCTTATCCTAGCCAATATGGTAAACTAAAACTTTGCGGGGCGCAATTTGCGGACATAAGGCCATCACGCGCAGGTGCGGACGGGACACTCCCGCATATACAATGGCGCGGGGCGCAGAACAAATCTTCCCCGGCCTTAATGGGAGGAGGAACTGCACTTCACTTTCTGCTCGGCGGCGCCCGGGTTGTCCGTTCGGTACGGGGGTTTGGGGATGTACTTTTGTTTGTATCCGCGCCCGCTCGCCTCTCACAGCCGACCCAGGACCAGGTGAAGTGGTGCTCGCCGACATTAATGGAGACACACCTCGACCTGCTGATTAAACACCTCCTCCAACAGAGCTTCTTGCCTGGACCGGAACTGGCACTGGAGACCAGTCTCGACCTCTATTCGTTCGGGGTTGGCGATGTTAACGGAGAAGGACCCCTGGACATTGTAACATCGAACACAGTCGGGCCAGGCCCCATGTCTGGGGGCATCGTCACCAGACTTGGAAATGGAAAGGACGCTTTTGGCGCGCCCATTCCTTCAGCCTCATCTTTACCATCGAATCCTCGCGTCGCAGCGCTAGCCGATCTCAAGCGATAAGCAGGGTCTCCTGCCAGCACCCGGCTCGCCGTTCGACTCCGGCCCGGGCTGTTACTACCTCGCCGCTGGAGATGTTGATGAAGATGGCAGGATGGACATTGCCGCGTCCAGTTTCGAAGGGAATACCGTTACTATACTGCTGGGCCAGCAAAGCGCAGCCCTATAATCCTGAGAAGCGCACTATTGTCAAAATGGTTATCCCTGCATGCTTAGGCCCTCTTCCAACTGAGCATCTCTTTCAATCCTCGTCCATCCAAAATTACGTACGGTCAGGCCGCAAAATAAGGACGGCTACGTATTTAAATTGACAGCATGGCAATTTAGATTGAAAAGGGAAGGCTTGCATTAAATGGCTGCCATTATATGGTCCATTTTGAACAATTTGACACGCTAGTCCGGCCAAATCAACGCGATTGCTTTAATTGAACAATAGAATAAAGAAACGGATCCCGCTATTTTGCTCCAAATATTCAATGAAGGGTAAGAAAAATGAATAAATCAAAGTTGAGTCTCGGCAGACTGATATGTGTACTGGCAACGGTTATCATATTTACAACGCTGGCTGCGTGCGCAGCTCCGCTGCCTCCTGCATCTCCAACCGCAACCCTTACAACCACACCAGCACCGCCGACAACCACGCCGACGACCACTCCAGCCCCTTCGCCACCGGCAGTTGCTCCTCCAGGCTACGTCACCCCCGGGGCCGTAGATGGCTCGGAAGTCAGCTTCACGAGCGACGGATTCAATATCAGGGCATATCTTTCTAAACCCAAATCCAGCGGAACCTTCCCCGGTATGATCAT
>JAGDMY010000171.1 GCA_017860765.1 Chloroflexota bacterium
TTCTTCCATGTTGCCGCTGGCTTCTTTAATGCCGATGATATTGCTTATCTGGCTCAGCCTGATGACCGTCTCTGAGGACAAACTTATTACCGTACGGGATGGAACATTATAGAGGATACAGGGTAGCCTGGTATTGTCAGCAATAGCTTTAAAATGCTGGAATAAGCCTTCCTGGGTGGGCTTGTTATAATAAGGCGTCACCAGCAAACAGGCATCCACCCCGACCTTCTCGGCGCCCTGGGTGGCTTCTATGGCTTCCAGTGTGCTGTTGCTGCCGGTGCCGGCGATGATCGAACCTCGCTGACCGACGGCCGCTCTGACATCGGAGTAAAGCTTCAGTTCTTCTTCATGGGTCAAGGTCGGAGATTCTCCAGTGGTCCCGGAAAGAACCAATCCGTCGCTGCCCGAATTCAAACAGGCCAACGCCAGCTTCTTAGCTTGCTCGTAGTCCAGTTTGCCTTCGTCATCGAAAGGAGTTACCATGGCGGTAATTAATCGTCCTAGATCTTTCATATTATACCTTTTACCTTCAACCTGCCTTTTTTAAGTATTTCTTCCGCAATCTGGACCATATTGAGTGCGGCACCCTTGCGTATGTTGTCTGCCACCACCCACAGCACCAGACCGTTGACATTGAAGATATCCTGCCGGATCCGCCCGACCATTATCATGTCAGTCCCGGCAGCCATACGCGGATGAGGGTATAAATTGATACCCGTATCATCTACGACCCTCACCCCCGGGGCTTTGGACAGGGTATCTTTAGCGACTTCTAAATTGATCTCACCGGCAAATTCCAGGCTGACCGCCTGGCAATGCCCTTTGAAAGTAGGCACCCTGACGCAGGTAGCTGATACCAGAATATCATTATTATGCAGTATTTTCCGGGTTTCTACCAGCAGCTGAAACTCTTCCTTAGTATACCCGTTATCCAGAAAAACATCTACCTGCGGCAATATATTAAAACCTATCTCATGAGGAAACATCTCAGGGTGCGGGCTTTCTCCTTTTAGCATTTGCTCGGTCTGGAGAGTCAATTCAATCATTGCGGCTGATCCCACGCCCGAAGTTGACTGGTAGGTCGAAACAATGGCTTTTTTAAGGGATTTTATTTTGCTTAATGGGTGCAGGACCAGGCTCAACAAAATAGAGGAACAGTTAGGACTCGATATTATGCCGCGGTGGCCCTGAATATCGTCAGGATTGATTTCAGGTACGATCAGGGGTACATCCGGCTCCATTCTGTAGAATGAGCTGCTGTCAATTGCGGTAGCACCGGTCCGTACAGCCAGCGGTATCCAGTGCCGGCTAATCTCTTCGCCGGCGGCGAAAAATACCAGATCTACCCCCTGGAACGCATCATGCTCGGATAGATGTTCCAGAGGCTGCACCGGATAGGCGCGCCGGGAGCCCGAGATAGTTGTTGCGGCGGTACCCCCGGAGGCGAATAAACTGAGACTGCTCAAGGGAAAATTGCGCTGTTCCAGAATTTTTAAGATCTCTTGACCAACCAGGCCTGTGGCACCGACAATGGCGACCCGATATTTTTCCATTTCCTGCCCTCCTGCCCCGGGAAGTGAAGTTCTGGCTATAGGTCCAGCAGCTTGTCCAGTCCCTGAATTAAACCACGGCGCCGGACTACTTCCTGAATTGCCAACAAAACACCCGGGATATAGCATTCCCGGTTGATGGTATCATGACGAATGCTCAATGTTTGCCCCGGTCCGCCAAAAAGGACTTCTTGATGGGCCATCAGACCGGGCAGCCTGACGGAATGGATGGCCACACCTTCCACTCTCTGCCCGCGGCTGGGATAGTTCTTGCCTTCATCGACGGCCTGAGAGAAGGGCTTGCCCCGGTAGGCTGCCATAACTCTGGCGGTACTGAGGGCCCGGTGGTGCCAATAACGAGGTTGACCTGGTTTTTGGCAGCGGTACGTGCTGCCGGCATGGAAGCCTGGGCCAGAGAAAAGTCCACCATCACGTCAGGTCTGGTATCGCTGAGAACTTTCTCCAGGTCGGCTGAAAAAGGTATCCAGGAGCCATCTCCCAGCACCAGCTTGTCCGCTGGCACCTTGATATCCACGGCTCCCACCAATTTGAGCGCCGGTTCACGATATAAATTATTCACCAGGACTTGACCGACCCTTCCAGAGGCTCCATGAATGACCACGTTAATTGACTTCATTTAAAACCCCTTCTAATAATAATTTATTATATATTTCGAATTTTTATATAGCAGGCTTGCCTTCGGCCTTAAACAAAATCGCTGGCTGTTTTGGTTTCAGCCAGCGACGTCATCTCTGTCGGTGATTACCGTCTCTCATTGAAACGGCGCGGTCGATCACCTCCACCACTCCGCGGGGGACGCGTATCGCGGGGTCGCCGCTGTTCCTGGCGGGGTGGCCTTTCCCTCTCTTGACCGGGCTTTTCAAACATCGCGCGGCGGGACAGGTTGACACGCCCCATGTGGTCGATATCAATTACTTTTACCGTGATTTCGTCTCCTACCTTGACCACATCTTCTACCTTGGCGACCCGATAGTCTGCCAGTTCACTGATATGTACCAGGCCCTCTTTGCCGGGTAAAATCTCAACCATGGCACCGAAGTTCAGAATTCGGCTCACTTTGCCAGTATATATGGCTCCTGACTCCACCTCTTTGGTCAGCCCTTCGATAATTTCAATCGCCCGGCGGGCAGATTTTTCATCCGCTGAACCGATGACTACAGTACCATTATCTTCAATATCGATGGTACTCTTGGTTTCATCAATGATAGAACGTATCATTTTGCCGCCTGGTCCTATGACCGTACCAATTTTCTCTGGATTGATGGTTATCTTGTACATGCGGGGCGCGTAAGGGCTGAGATCAGATCTGAGAGACCGGATAGTCTGGCCCATCACACCCAGTATATGCAGGCGAGCTTCCCTTGCCTGTTTAATCGCTTTATCCAGGATCTCCAGGTTAACCCCTTTTAATTTTATGTCAAGTTGCAAGGCCGTGATTCCTTCATCTGTACCGGCTACCTTAAAGTCCATATCACCATAAGCATCTTCAAGTCCGGCAATGTCAGTCAAAATTGCGTATTTCCCGGTCTCATCCGTGACCAGTCCCATGGCAATACCGGACACCGCTTTCTTTATAGGAACTCCGGCATCCATCAGGGCCAGGGAGCTGGCACAGGTGCTGGCCATGGAGGTGCTGCCGTTTGAGCCAAGCACTTCGGAGACCAGCCGGATAGTGTAAGGAAATTCTTCCCCGCTGGGCACCACAGGCAGAAGGGCCCGCTCCGCCAAGGCGCCGTGTCCGATTTCACGTCTTCCGACAGTCCCGATCCGTCTTACTTCTCCGGTGGCGAAGGGCGGCATATTATAATGGTGCATGTAGTGCTTGGTCTCTTCCAGGCCCAATCCGTCCAATTGCTGCCTTTCACTCATCGAACCCAGGGTTGTGATAGTCATTACCTGGGTCTCCCCCCGGTTAAATAAAGCGGACCCGTGAGTGCGCGGCAGAAGACCAACTTCACAGGAAATGGACCTGACCTCGTTCAAATTGCGACCATCGACGCGCAGCGCTTTTTCCAGTACGCCCTTCCTTAGTGTAGATTTAATCATCGCCTCTAAAGCCACATTGATATCGGCTTCGGCATACTTTTCCTTCAGCTTCTCGATAATTTCCTTCCGCAGGTCCTCGGTAGCACTGCCCCTAGCCTGCTTGCCGATTTGGCCTATAACAGCTTCCATTTTGCCCCGGGCGATATCAGAGACGGCCAAAGAAACCTCCGTCTTGTCCCAGGGGAGCGGGGCCTCTATTTTGGGCCTTTGAATTCCGGCTAAAAACTCCTCCTGAAGTGCCAGAATAGCCTGGTTGGCTTCATGACCAAACTTCATAGCCTCAGAGATAATTTCCTCGGGTACCTCGCGCGCTCCAGCTTCAAGCATGACAACGTCTTTTCGAGTGCTGCAGACTACTAAATCCAGGGCACTGGTTCCGAGCTGGGGCAAGGTCGGATTTAAAATTAACTCTCCCTCTGAATAGCCTACCCCGACCCCGGACACAGGACCGGCAAAGGGTATCTCCGACATGCATAAGGCAGCTGAAGCGCCTATTATGGCCAATAAATTCGGGTCATTTTCCTGGTCCGCTGAAAGCACAGTAATGACCACCTGAATTTCACGGCGCCAGGTCTTGGGCAAAAGCGGTCGGATGGTGCGGTCAGTCAAGCGGGCAGCCAGCGTGGCTTCCTGGCTGGGACGACCTTCCCGACGAATAAAACCGCCGGGAATTTTTCCGGCGGCGTAGAGTCTTTCCTCATAGTCCACTGTTAAAGGGAGAAAATCCCTGGGCTCTTGTGGTTCCGGACCGGTTACGGCAGTCACTAAAACAACTGTCTCTCCATAACGGACGGTCACTGAACCATTGGCTTGTCTGGCTACTTTCCCCGACTCAATCGTGAGTTTTCTACCCGCTATCTCAACTGTTAACGATTTAGGTTCTATCAAAATAATCTCCTACTTTTACTTGCGCAGGCCCAGTTTCTTAATGACTTTGTGATAGCGGTCGACATCCTCTTTGCTCAGGTAGTTTAACAATCTCCTTCTCTGTCCTACTAATCTGAGTAAACCTCGCTGGGTATTATAATCGTGCTTGCTAAGCGCCATATGACGGGTCAGCTGGTTTATTCTTTCAGTCAATAAGGCGATTTGGATTTCGCTTGACCCCGTATCTCCTTCATGTATTTTGAAGGACTGGACTATTTTGTCTTTTTGCGTTTTAATCAACTTTCTTGCTCCCGATATTTCGATTCATCATAAATCAAAAAATTATACCATATATTCGGAGGCGCTGTAAATTTTTGAAGCTGGAGTTAAACCGCCAGGGGGCCTACTTGCCTGCCCCCTGCTTGGCTTCCACCCAGAGGCCGTTTTGTTCATCAAAAGTAAGCTTACCCAGGTTTAAGCCTCGCTCACGGCAGAGCTTCTCCATGTAGCTGAACCGCCGGTAGAACTTGCGGTTAGCCCCCCGCAGCGAGGCCTCCGGATCCACCCCCATCCGCCTGGCAATATTGACCAGGGTAAAAAAAATATCTCCGAATTCTTCTGCCTTTTCTTGCTGGTCGCTGGTATTTTGTAATTCCTTGACTTCTTCGCCCAGCTTATCAATTACGCCATCAATATTTTCCCAATCAAAGCCAATTTGGGCCGCCCGCCGCTGAATATCCTGACTGTAGGCCAGCGCCGGCATCTCCCTGGGCACGCTGTCGAGAATTGAAGCACCGGCCTCACGCTCTTCCTTTTTAAGGGTCTCCCAATTATGAGAAACTTCCTCGGCGCTGCTTACCCGGGTCTGGCCGAAAATATGAGGGTGCCGCCGCACCAGCTTGGTATTGATATTTCTCAAAACTTCTGCCAGGGTAAACTCTCCGCTTTCGGCCGCTATTTGAGCGTGGAGCAGTATTTGCAGTAATAAATCTCCCAGTTCCTGGCAGAGCTTTTGGGAGTCATTCTGGTCCAGAGCTTCCAGGACTTCATAGCTCTCCTCGAGAAGAAATTCCCTGAGGGAAGCATGGGTCTGCTTTTTATCCCAGGGACAACCCTCCGGTCCTCGCAATCTAGCTATGATCTCGACCAAATTAGCAAATTCTTTTCGATAATAGTCTGGCACGCCACACTCCTTGGATTTGATAAATAAATTATAAAGAGTTGCGGCTGTCCGGGGCAAATGTCGACCTCTCGCGGGACATCATCCAACAATCACCGGGTATCTAAATTGACTTCACTATTGAGCACTGGTAACATTGGATTGGAGGCAGGTACATGTTACCTTTCAACATCGCCTTGTTCCCGGCTACCACCGAAGTCAATAATTCGGGTCACCTCTCTATAGGCGGCTGCGACCTGGTGCAGCTGGCGGCCGACTATGGCACCCCGCTGTATATCTTTGATGAGCAAGACCTGCGTGACAGGTGCCGCGAGTTCCAACACGACTTTAACCAGGCTTATCCTGGCACCCTGGTAGTCTATGCCTCCAAGGCCTACCTCAACAAAGCCCTGGCACAGCTCTTTAAAGAAGAGAAAATAGGGCTGGACGTGGTTTCCGGAGGAGAACTGAGCATCGCC
>JAGDMY010000172.1 GCA_017860765.1 Chloroflexota bacterium
GGTATAGAGATATTAATTTCAGATGAAGTCAAAAGACACGCTGAAATCACCACGATTGATATATTTGTGAACCAGGTCAAAGAGGATTGGCTAGGGTGAGATCGGAATATTTTACCGACAATAAACATTGAAAGGTTAAGGGCGAGATAGCCACAAAAAGGAGAGGCCATTGAAGAACCACTGGCGTGAGCTAATAAGTAAACCCCGTTACGCTGTTTCCGAGGAAAAGGATGTCATGGTCCCCATGCGGGACGGAGTCCGCCTGGCGGCTGACGTTTTCCGTCCGGATGCTAAAGGTCGGTTTCCGGCTTTACTGGCGATAGGACCCTGGGGAAAGGAAGCGGTAGAAATGCCGTTTCCACCCCAACCGCTGTTCAAAAGCGCTGTCTGGGACGGAAACCTGGAATGCGGAGATACCTCGGAAATTGTTCCGCGCGGTTATGCCCATATCGTAGTAGATGCCAGAGGGACCGGCAATTCAGAGGGCGTAAGCTATGGCGGGATGACCCAAAAGGATGGCGAGGACGGCTATGATCTGGTGGAGTGGATCGCCAGCCAACCCTGGTGTGATGGCAATATCGGCATGACGGGCTATTCCTATTACGGCGGGATTCAGCTAAAAACGGCTATTCAACAGCCTCCCCATCTCAAGGCGATTTTCCCCTCCCATCTGGTGGCTGATTATTATCGTGACCAGGGATGCGCCGGAGGTGTGGTTGGCCTTTTCGGTTATGGTATATTCGATGGGCGCGGGGGGACCAGCGGTTGGGCGCCCAGGAACGTCAGGTCACAAATGATGGATGCCTTACCCCAAAACGAATTCGAGCGCCGCCGTAAAGCCCTCCTGGCCAATCCGGATATCCGTTATTATCCCAACCTTTACCACCTGCTAAACTATCCCTATAAAAATCCCCCCTTCTTTGACATTTTGATGAACCCCCTGGATGGCCCCTACTGGCAGGAAAGGTCCAGCTACCCCTGGTACGATAAAATTAAAGTCCCTACCCATATTATCGGCAAGACGGCCCGGGAGTCTAGCTATCTGGATGTTTATTCCGGCATTGATGGCCCCAAGAAAATCCTGGTGAAACCCAATGGCCCGGAAGAACGGCCCTGGAGAGAGGACATTGAATTAATAATCAGGTGGTATGACCACTGGCTCAAGGGGAACGATACCGGAATCATGGACGAGCCGCCCATCAAGTTATTCGTCATGGGAATCAACCGCTACCGTCTGGAGACGGAATGGCCGCTGCCGGAGACCGAATGGATGAAATGCTATTTGCGCCGCTGGGAGGGATTGTCCTTTGAGCCCGAACTATATCAAGATGAACCGGACTGCTATTTGCAGCAACCTTTGCACCTCTCCAATAAGAGAGATTCAGTGGTCTATACCAGTGCTCCCCTCCCTGAACCGCTGGAAGTTATTGGAGAAGCGTCCTTTAATTTCTTTGCTGCTATCGACCAGGATGATACCAACTGGATAGTACGCTTGGCAGACGTCGCTCCGGGTGGAGCTGTAGTTGGACTGGCCGGAGGACAGCTGAAGGCCTCTCATCGGGCACTGGACCCTGATAAAACCACTGCCCTCCGTCCCTACCATAAACATAGCAGCATCGATCCGGTTAATCCCGGTGAGATAACCGAATATTCAATTCACCTGGGTCTGGTTTCGAATGTATTCCTGCCTGGACACCGTATCCGGCTTTCCATCGGGAGTATGGTATCTCCGAGAGACCCGGAAATTCAAATCCATTACCATCCGGTACTTTGCAGCAGCCGGACTACTTTACATAAAATATATCGCAACAGGGAACACCGTTCTCACCTGTTGTTGCCTGTAATATCCAAAAAGCAGTCGGTTATCGATTTTTTAAGCGATGAAAATAATCCGGGGGGTTAAAAGGAGTAAGGGCAGATGCTAAAAAAGGTAGACCATGTCACGATGGTAGTTAAAAACCTGGATGAGGCCTTAAAATCATTTGAAAAAATAGTGCAACTAACCCCTGAGAAAAACCGCGCCGTAGGGGAGCTCCCGGAATGCCGGATTGCGATGCTGGCCACCAGAGAAGGTGCCCGGATCGAATTGATACAACCCAAACCGGGGACGGAGACCCGCTTCAGCCGCTTCCTGGCCGGGCGTGGTGAAGGGGTATTTGGACTTTCCCTTTTTGTCACAGATTTCGATGCCGAAGTCAACCGAATGAAGCAGAACGGCATCCCGCTGGAAATGGATTATCAGGCAGCGGTACATCCCCAATTCCCATTCAGAATAGCCTGGGTGCCGCCCACCGAGAGTCATGGCGTCTGGCTCGAATTTGTCGATGCCGAGGCTCTGCCGCCGGGAATACGACCGAGTTAAAAAAGGAGGATAAAATGGATCAAAAATGGCGTGAACTAATCAGTCAGCGTCAATATGGCATTAAAGTCGAGAGAAATATCTATGTTCCTATGCGGGACGGAGTACGCCTGGCCGTGAATGTCTTTCGCCCCGATACCCAGGGCCAATTTCCGGCCTTGTTAGCTCTGGGAGGCTACGGGAAGGAACTGCACGAGTGTCTTATCCCGCCTCAGCCGCTTTTTAAAAGCGCAGTCTGGGATGGGAATATCGAGGCCGGTGATACTACCGAATTTGTACCCAGAGGCTATGTCCATGTTATCTGTGATGCCAGGGGTACCGGTAAATCCGAGGGGGAATATTATGGAGGTTTCACAAACCAGGAAACCGAAGATGGTTATGAACTGGTAGAGTGGGCCGCCCGCCAACCCTGGTGCAATGGAAACGTCGGGATGATCGGATATTCCTATTATGGTATCACCCAGCTAAAAGTCGCGACGCTGCAGCCGCCCCATCTAAAAGCTATTGCTCCCGGACATATCCTTACCGACAATTATCGCGAAACTTATGCGGGAGGGGTTCTGTCACTGTTCCTTTACGGGTGCTGGTACGGCCGCCACGGTACCAGCGGTTGGGCGCCCAGGAACGCCAAGTCAGAGATGGAAAAGATCCTGCCGAAAGCAGAGTTTGAACGCCGGGTGCAGGAGCTGCTGGACCAGCCTGATATTAAGAACTACCCTAATTTGTTTCACCTTTTGAATTATCCTTATAAAAACCCTTTCTTCTTTGATATGCTTCTGAATCCCTTCGATAATCAATTCTGGAAGGAAAGGTCGGTCTATCCCTTTTACGACAAAATTAAAGTACCGACCTATGTGATCGGCAAGGTGGCCCACGATATGGGAGCCTTCTGGGAAGTCTATAACGGCATCGATGCGCCGAAAAGGATTCTGGCGAAACCCCGCGGTCCTGAGGAACGGCCCTGGAGAGAGGATATAGAGCTGCTGGTAAGATGGTATGACCACTGGTTAAAGGGGAACGATACTGGCATCATGGAAGGGCCGCCCATAAAGATGTTTGTGATGGGCACTAATCAATACCGCTACGAAAATGAATGGCCCTTAAAGGGGATAGATTTTACCAAATGCTTTTTACGCCGCTGGGAAGGGCTATCCTTTGAGCCGGAGCTATATCAGAATGAACCGGACTGCTTCTTACAGCAGCCCCTGCACCTTTCTAACAAGAGGGACTCGGTTATATACCTTAGCCCCGCCTTGCCCGCCCCTGTGGAAGCGATTGGGCCGGCTTCGATTCATTTCTTTGCTACCATCGACCAGGATGACGATAACTGGATTGTCAGCTTAAGCGACGTAGCTCCAGGCGGCACCGAAATTGGACTGGCAAAGGGCTATCTTAAAGCCTCCCATCGTGCCATTGACCCGGGAAAGTCCAGGCCGGGCTCTCCTTACCACCCTCATACTTCTGCTGAGCCGGTCAAACCTGGAGAGATACAGCAATATGACCTGGGTCTCGGCATATTATCCAATGTCTTCCTGGCGGGCCATCGCCTTAAGCTGACGATTGCCAGCCTGGAATCGCCCAGGGACCCGGAGATGCAGATTCATTATCATCCTCATCTTTGCAGTGCACGGACCACCTTACACAAGATATATCGTGACAGGCGATACCAGTCTCATCTTATACTGCCCATAACGTCAGGAAAACAAGCGGTGCTGGAAACTATGAGTGATGAAAACTTCCAGGGAGGGGTTTGAAAAATATTCGCCCCTATTGAGCGTGACTGGTTTTGGCAGCAGCTGCGCTTTGAAGGTACTTATCGGTGGGACGTTTCATCCATATGGAGAGCAGGATGCCGGCACAACCAACTGCACCGGAGGCCATAAAGGCCGGGCCATAGGCGCCGCTCACATCAAATATATAACCG